>NZ_JAKRDR010000005.1:0-157783 GCF_022345765.1 Corynebacterium nasorum
AACGCCCGGTCCCATTCCGAACCCGGAAGCTAAGCCTGCACACGCTGATGGTACTGCAACCGGGAGGTTGTGGGAGAGTAAGTCACCGCCGACACCAAACAACAAACACAACAAAATACAAACAACAAAGAAGAGGACGGTATACCACCGCCCTCTTCTTTCGTCGTTTTACCAGCCCTCCCGGCCCGTGGAAGGTCCTCATCTACAAAGCCAAGAGTACGGCTGAAGGCTATGGAGGGGAGAGTCTGGGCGGACTCACATCTTGTCACCGGCCCACAACGTGGCAAGGGTGCCCCGAGCTGTCTATGCAGTCTCGGGCTATTGAGCTATTTTTACTACCACCACACTGCCTATCCTGTAGCAGCCATCGGTTTCAACATAGGCCACCGAGAAGCCGCTAGCACGAGGCTCGGCGTACCGGGCTTGTGCTACTGAAAATCGATGAGACGGTGTGTGTATAGCGGCAGGGCGGACTCAAACTCGCGCGGCTTTTCACTCAGGGGATCAGTAAATTCGATGCGCGTGGCCGTTAGGTGCATGGGGATACGCATATCCTCTGCTTCTTCGGGAAAGATTTCTGGATAGACTGGGTCACCCAGGATAGGTACGCCTGCTTGCCACATATGGAGACGCAATTGATGGGTCTTACCCGTGGTGGGGGTTAATGAGTAAATTCCTAATTCTGGCAGGTGGCCGTGTAGTTTTTCATAAGGGGCATTGTCTATGCGGTCGACTGAAGCGAGGGTAGTGAACGCATTAGGGGGACCGTCGCCAATTCGGCCCTGGATTTCGCCGGGGGTCTTGGTGAGGTGCGAGGACCATTGGAGGGGCGTCGGAAAGCGCCGGTATTTGGCGATCGCTTGATAGGTTTTTGCGACTTTCTTTTCAGCGAAAAGGGTTTGGTAGGCACCGCGCACCTCACGGTGTTTGGTAAATAGCAAGATTCCGGATGTAAGTCTGTCTAGACGGTGTGCTGGTGCTAGTTCGCTATTTCCGGTCATTCGCCGCAGCTGGACTGTAGCGGTCTGTACGATATGTCGCGCCCGTGGCATGGTGGCCATGAACGGTGGCTTATCGGCGATGAGAATGTGTTCATCTTCATAGAGAACGGGGATGTCATAAGGCACCGGTATCTCGGGTGCCGGCATGCGGTAGAAAAAGACGTCCTCATCTTGGCGCAAGACGGATTCCGGTCGGAGCTGGGTTTGGTCGCGTAGGACCACCTCGCCGGAGTCAAAGCGCGCTTGGAGCGCGGCGGCGTCATCGTGAGGATGCCGGTGGCGTTGTGCCGAGATTACTGCACTAAGAAAATCCCAGGCGGTTATGTTTGCCTCAGGGGTGCGCACGCGGGTTGGGTTTAGGCCGTCTTTAATCGGTAAAGGCGTGAAACCTTTTCTGCGATGTACTAAGGTTTTGTCCATGGATTTTAACTCTCTCATTGAACCGGTTGTTGCCTTTTTCTCTGAAGGTATCGGCGCCGTAATTCGCACCGTCTTGGAATTTGTTTACACCGTTATGTTCCCGTCGAATTCTGAGGCCGCAACCATCAACCCTCAAGCCTAATCCGTACTACAATTAAGGTATAACCACGGAAAGGACACATCATGGCCAAGGAAGACATTGTAGTCGTTGCCGTTGACGGTTCGGAAGCATCCAAGAATGCAGTCCGCTGGGCCGCAAATACGGCTATGAAGCGCGAGATTCCTCTTCGAATTGCATCGAGCTACACCATGCCGCAGTTCTTGTACGCAGAGGGCATGGTTCCGCCGAAGGAACTTTTCGATGACTTGCAGGCCGAGACGCTGGAAAAGATCGAAGAGGCTCGCGCTATCGCTCATGAGGTTGCCCCAGAGCTGAAGATTGGTCATACGGTGGCTGAGGGCTCCCCGATCGATATGCTGCTGGAAATGTCGCATGATGTCACCATGATCGTCATGGGTTCCCGCGGCATGGGTGGCTTGTCTGGCATGGTGATGGGCTCTGTCTCCGCTTCGGTTGTCTCCCACGCTTCTTGCCCAGTGGTTGTCGTTCGCGAAGATAATCACGTTACGGAATCCACCAAGTACGGTCCTGTTGTGGTCGGTGTGGATGGCTCTGAGGTCTCGCAGAAGGCCACTGCTTATGCATTCCGTGAGGCGCAGGCTCGTGGCGCCGCTTTGATTGCGGTTCACACCTGGATGGATATGCAGGTACAGGCTTCCTTGGCTGGTCTTTCGGCCGCCCAGTCTGAGTGGGCTGATATCGAGAAGGAGCAGAGCGAGCTGTTGGCTGAAAACCTCAAGGAGCCGCGCGAGGAGTACCCAGACGTAGAGGTCAAGCAGCTTATCACCCGGGATCGTCCAGTGAGCGCTTTGACCGAAGCCGCAGAAGGTGCGCAGCTTCTGGTTGTGGGCTCCCATGGCCGCGGCGGCTTTAAGGGTATGCTCTTGGGCTCGACCTCTCGCGCATTGCTGCAGTCTGCACCATGCCCGATGATGGTTGTTCGCCCGGATGAGGACAACTAAAAGCTACTGCGTATAAGGTGCTCCGCCCATGTAGGCGGAGCACCTTTGTTGTTGCGTACCCCCTAGAGCCGGTTCGCTCGTGTACGTTGGAGTGTGCCCGTTAATTTAGGAGGATTGCATGAATTTGGGTTTGGGGCTTTTTAGCTCGATTGTTATCGGTATTATTGCTGGCTGGCTGGCAGAAAAGATTATGAAGCGCGACCACGGCTTGTTGACCAACCTTATTGTTGGTGTGCTGGGCGGCATTATCGGCGGAATGATTATCCACTTCCTGAACATTGAGGAAGGCGGATGGATCTTCTCCTTGATTGCCGCTACTGGTGGTGCTTGTATCCTGTTGTGGATCGTGGGGCTCATTAAGAAGTAGCCCGCATTTAATTCGCGTACAAACCGGTTTGTCTATAAAGTATAGATGAACCGGCTTTGTCGTTTTAGAGAGGAAACCATGGCAGAAAAGAAGTCGCGCCGTAATCGGCCCAGCCCGCGTAGTCGGCTGCTGGAATCGGCGACCAAGCTTTTTACTACCGAGGGCATTCGTGTCATCGGAATTGACCGCATCCTGCGTGAGGCGGACGTAGCTAAGGCTTCTTTGTACTCCTTATTTGGTTCCAAGGATGCGCTCGTAATCGCCTATGTGGAAGCTTTGGACGAGAAGTTCCGCCAGGATTGGGAGCAGCGCACTGCGGAGATGACGGATCCGGATCAAAAGATCATGGCCTTTTTTGATAAAGCGATTGAGGAAGAACCCAAGCAGGATTTCCGCGGATCCCACTTTTTGAATGCGGCCGGAGAATACCCGCGACCAGAAACTGAAGCTGAGCACGGGATCGTGGCTGCATGTATTGAGCACCGTAACTGGGTGCACTCTACCTTGACGGCATTGTTGACTGAGCGCAATGGGTACCCATCCTCTTCGCAGGCGAGCCAGCTTTTGATCTTCTTGGATGGTGGTCGCGCCGGCGCTCGGCTCACCAAGGAGATTGGGCCGCTGCAGACGGCTCGCGAACTGGCTACTCAGATGCTTTCTGCTCCCCCTGCTGATTATTCGATTTAAGATACTTTCGTGCCTCCATACGTAGCCGGTTGACCCGCTTCTTCTCTTCCTTGGAGAGGGCGGGTTCTTTTTCGCGCTTGCGCCAGCGGCGGATGCTGTCTCGGCGCATAGTATGAACGTCCTCAGTAAGTGGGTAGTCGCGGTGCAAAATGATCTCAAACATGGCGGTTTGGATCAGCGTGAAGAGATACGCGCAGCCCCAGTAGAGAATGATTGCTACCGGGATTGGTCCGGTTTGGGCCAAGTGCCATAGGAAGAATGGGATGACTAAGAGCAAAAAGCCCATGATGATGAAGACGCGACGGTTGACCTTTTGATCAAACTGAGTGGTGCGGAAGCTGCGCACCAGAGAAATAACAGAATTAGCCATGGTAAAGGTAATAGCGGCTATCAAGATGGGGTTGATGAGGTCGCCGTGTTCGCGGGCGAAATCCGTCAACGGGGCGCCGTAGAAGGTAGTTTGGCGGAAGGCCGACACATCGGAGGCATTCAGCATTCCCACGGTGGTGGAGCCGCGCTCGATATTAGACATGCGCAGGAGCACCTGGTAGAGGCCGATGAAGGCCGGGATCATGATGAGTGGGGGAAAACAGCCCGCTGCAGGGTTATAGTTGTAGCTCTTCATGAGGTTCTTTTCCTCTTGCATGAGCTCCACCATTTCCTCGGTAGTGGTGGCGTTGTTCATCTGCTTTTTGATGCGGTTGTTTTCTGGGCGGATGAGTGCGCCGATACGGGCGGAACGTACGGAAATCCAGTTCAGGGGGACAACGACTCCACGCACGGTGATAACGAGCAGAATGATCGAGATCAGCCAAGCCGTGGATTCACTGACGAAGCTGCTGACGATCCAGTGCCAGAATTTCATGATTCCAGAAACCGGGTACATGAAGACTTCGTACATACTTAACCTTTCATGGGCAGTATGGTCTAAGGCATGACTAAAGTTCTTGGGGAACTCATGCTAACCATTGGCGTGGTTCTTTTACTCTTTGCATTCTATGAAGCCTATTGGACAAATGTAGAATCCGGGCAGTTGCGAGAAGAGGCGAGTGCCGATCTTGAAGAGCAATGGAGGAACCCACGCCAGAAGATGGAGCCGGAATTGGGCGAGGCATTCGCCCAGCTCTACATTCCCACCTTTGGTTCTGACTATCACTTCGCCATCATTGAGGGCACCAATGAAGATGATCTGCTCCGCGGTCCTGGTCGCTACGTAGATTCCCAGATGCCGGGGGAGATGGGAAACTTTGCCGTTGCCGGCCACCGCGTGGGCAAGGGGGCTCCCTTTAATGATATAGGCAAGCTGGAGACCTGCGATGACATCGTGGTGGAGACGCAAACGGAGCGAATCACCTATCGCGTACTGCCCATTGATGGAGAGCAGGCGGATTGCTTTAACGGAATACCGCCGGAGTATTCCCACGTGGTTGGCCGGCATATTACAACGCCTGGCGATGTCTCAGTGACCAACCCAGTACCAGAGTCTGACGCCGCGCCGAATCGCGAGATCCTTACCCTGACCACGTGCCACCCGCAATTTTCCAATGCGGAGCGCATGATTGTGCACGCTATGGAAGTAGAAAAAGAGGAGAAATAATGTATCGCGCTTTATGGAATTTTTTGCCGGGGCCGACACCGGTGAAAGTCATCTTGGCCATCGCCATTGCGGCGGGAGTTTTCTTCCTGCTGATGGAGGTTGTATTCCCGTGGCTGTCGCCAATGATGCCGTATAACGATGTCGCGGTCTAAAGGCCTAAGTTCGCAATCGCCTCGTGGGCGATCTGCTCTGATTTAACCGTTTGTTGCTGGTTGCTCCAGACCAGCACCGCGTGCGTGTCCTTCTGCACGGCGTATACGGCGTGTTCATCGACCACGCCCCGGCCGCCTTCCCAACCGTCAAAAGAGGCGGGTTCGGTGGCGTCGATAGGTGCGGCCCAATCCACTGCGGCGCGAGCGTCTTCGGCCGTGGGCATATCCCGCACGATGACGGTGGCTTGTGGATCGTCCTGATAAGACCAGAATACGCAGGCTGGGGTGGGAAAGCGCGTGTCGATGCCCTGTTTGGTCAGGCGCTGGCCGTTGGTTTTTTCTAGCCAGCCGGGGCCGATATAGGGGCAATCGCTCCAGTCATTGACCTCCGCGGTCTGAGAGACGTTAACCTCGGGTGCTTGCGATGATTCTGGGGTTACCGGGGTGTTTGGCGCAGGGGCGGGCGTGGATGAATCGCAGCCGGCGATCCCAAAAGCGGCTAGGGTGAAAAGGGGAAGTAGGCTTTTGCGCATGAACTCCACAATAGACCGGGATACCGATGCACTCCGCACCGGCATCCATATCCTCACCGCTGGCCTGCTGGTGGTCGGCATTTTCACCTCGGCGCGGATGCCGCTTTCCCAAGCGATTATTAACCTGCTGCTCTTGGTGGGTTTTGCGGCGGTATTTTTCGCGGGCTCGGTGTACGGGGAGAACTGGGCTAGGCCGGTGCGCTACCTATGGCTATGCATCCTATCGGTGCTGTGGATAGCGGACCTTTCTGTGGCTCCAGCGGCAATCTATTTGGTCTTCGCGATGTTCTTCCTGTACCTCACGGTGCTGGATATGGCGGCGGGCATAGTCTGCGTTATTGGAGCCTCAATCATCACCGTGGCGGTGCAGATACCGCAGGGGCTAACTTTTGGCGGGGTGATGGGACCGGCAGTTTCGGCGCTGGTGACGATAGCGATTACCTACGCTTTCCGTACGCTGTCACGGATGAATAAGGAGCTGATAGAAACTCGTTCGCAGCTAGCGGCCACGGAGCGCGATGCTGGCATGGTGGCCGAGCGTCAGCGCATTGCGCACGAGATTCATGACACCCTTGCCCAAGGGCTGTCTTCTATTCAAATGCTTTTGCATTCGGCGGACCGCGATTTGGATAAGCAGGACGTGGACAAGGCGCGAGAGCGAATTGAACTGGCCCGAAGGACGGCCGCGGATAATCTGCACGAGGCACGGGCGATGATTGCGGCCTTGCAGCCGCCAACGCTCAATGAGGCTTCCCTTGAGGCGGCGTTGACCCGCATGGCGGAGAATTTTGGTGCTACTGGAGATATCCACGTAGAGGTGGAATCCGAAGGTGAAGTACAACAGTTGCCCATGAAGGTGGAGGCGGCGTTATTGCGGATTGCGCAGGGGGCTGTGGGGAACGTCGTCAAGCATGCAGGGGCGAGCCGCGCCCGGATTACGGTGACCTATGAGGGTGATGAGGTGCGCCTGGACGTGGTGGATAATGGCAAGGGCTTTGATCCGGCTGCGGTGGAGAGTACCCCTGCAGGTCTGGGACATATTGGGCTGGCCGCAATCAGGCGCCGCGCGCAGGAGCTAGGCGGGGAGGTCATTATTGAATCCGCGCCGGGGGAGGGCACTGCTGTGTCAGCTAGTATGCCCTTAAACAGCCGAGTAGATTAAACTTTTGGTTGACAATGACATCGATAGGAGGAATGTCGTGATTCGGGTCCTATTAGCAGATGACCACGAAATCGTCCGGCTAGGCTTGCGCTCCGTGCTGGAGGGCGCAGAAGATATCGACGTCGTAGGGGAGGTCGCTACGGCCGAAGCTGCGGTGTCGGCTGCGCAGGCGGGCGGCATCGATGTCATCCTGATGGACCTGCGCTTTGGCGCCGGCGTGGAAGGGACCCGCGTTATGGGTGGTGCGGAGGCTACCGCGCAGATTCGATCCGCCATGGCCACCCCGCCCAAGGTTCTGGTGGTCACTAACTATGACACCGATGCGGATATTCTCGGCGCGATTGAGGCCGGCGCCGTGGGCTATCTCCTCAAGGATGCACCACCGCAGGAGTTGCTCGCGGCGGTACGCTCGACTGCGGAGGGCGATTCGGCGCTTTCTCCTATCGTGGCCGATAGGCTAATGACTCGCGTACGCACGCCGCGTACTTCCCTTACACCGCGCGAGTTAGAAGTATTGCAGCTGGTGGCAGCCGGTGCTTCAAACCGCCAGATTGGACAAGATCTTATGTTGTCTGAGGCCACCGTGAAGTCCCACCTTGTGCACATTTATGACAAGTTGGGTGTGCGTTCGCGCACCTCCGCCGTGGCGGCTGCGCGCGAGCAGGGCGTGCTCTAGTTGGCAGCGTTATAGGCCTCGATGACGTCCTGCGGGATCTTACCCCGGTGCGCCACTGGCAGCCCTTGGGTGCGTGCCCATGCGCGGATCTGACTCGGATTGGCGCGCTGTGCATTGATGCCCGGGGCAACGCGGGCGGCATCCACGTAGGGGGCGAGAAGATTATGGAAGCGACGCGCGTTATCCGTGGAGAGATCGATAAGGTAGTTTTGACCGTTCACGCTGAAGCGAATGACTTCTAGCTGGTCTTCGGGAATTAGGGTGTGGTCCAAGTCGTCGTAAAATTGGGTCACTTCACGGCGGGACATTTTGCCTCCAATTTTCTAAATGCACACCAAGCAAAGAGAGCATTAATGGTGTTTCAGGGATAGGGCGATTAGAAGACTATCAGCAACTTTTTCGGGCCGAAAATACTTTTCCCGAAAAATTCCGGAACTTTATGGAAAATAAATATATGCCACCACCGCCCCCTATTCGGTGGTGGCATAAATGATTTTACTGGGCCAGACGCTGCTGGATTTCCGCAGTAATGGAGTCAATCTCCGAGCTAATGGTCTTGTGCGCGCGGCGGCGCTGCTGCTCAGTCATAAACTCAGCATTGTCGATGGCGGAGTCTACTTCCTGGAGGCGGTCGCGCACATCGCGCTTGAATCCGGCCGGGATATCCGTGTTATCGAGGGAATTGCGGATACCTGCGGTGCGGGCCTTGAGCGGGGCACCGTAGCCGGAAAAGGAAGCCATCTGGTCCGAAGTTACGCCGGCTTTGGCGGCCTTTCGCTTTTCGCCTTCGGTTTTCAAGCCTACGTAGCCGCGGTAGAGAAGTGGCAGCAGCAGGG
The DNA here is from genome assembly GCF_022345765.1 of Corynebacterium nasorum. Classification (NCBI taxonomy): domain Bacteria; kingdom Bacillati; phylum Actinomycetota; class Actinomycetes; order Mycobacteriales; family Corynebacteriaceae; genus Corynebacterium; species Corynebacterium nasorum. Next base: position 8,515 of record NZ_JAKRDR010000005.1, read on the forward strand.
GAGCGGCGGTGCGCAGTGCGCCGGCGTAGCGCTTGACGTTATCGGAATTAAAACGGCCGGCCTTGAGCTTGGCCAGTTCATTCTTGGCCATCTTCTGCTCGTGCTTGCGGCGCTTCTTTAGGCCCTTTTCCTCAGACTTGATGAGGTGCTTTTCCTGCTTGGCCAGAAGCTTTTGCTGGCGACGGCGGTCCTTAGACTGGGCCTTTACCTCTGCCTTAGCGCGGGTCTTGGCAGCCTTTGCCTGTGCGCGTGCTTCTTGGCGGGCCTTTTTAATTTTCTTCAGAATGCTCATTTAATTTCCCTCACGTTTGATCGAGTCTGGATTCAACTTTACCTTGCCGTTCCATTAAGCTCACCCGGTGTGGAGGATGTGGTTGTTGCTTCGGACCTTGTGGGGTGCCGTTACCGCTTAGTGCAGCGGCGTGCGCACCCCGAGATGCCGCGTACCCATGCCTCGATTGCCCGGGCGGAGCGCCACGCCGCCGCCGTGGAGGCGGTCATGCAGATGCTTCCGCGCAGGGGTTCCGGTCGTTTCCGCCGCATCGATTTAGAAGACGATGAGTGGGAGCGCTCCATGCGCACCCTTGAGGCTGTGGTTTCCGGATATACGCACATCACCAATGCGGTCTTTGCTACCGAGGAGTGGATGGTGCACGTGGATGTGCTGCTGCGTGAGGGCGATAAATACACCCCGATCATCGTCTCCAATCATCGTGTGGCCCGCAAGAATGACACGAAGACGACGCTGGCGGTGCCCACCCACAGGTTGGGGCTGAGCGAGCCGCTCGAAGCCCCGTATAAGCTGCGCCACCATGCGGTGGATGGCTACCGCTTAGCTTTTGCCGCTCGTGCTTTGCAGGATCTAGGGCTTGATTCGGGCCGGGGCGGAGCCATTGGACAGGATCGCACGCGAGCATTTTTTACTGACACGGCCAGGTTTGATCTGGAACGCGCGTGGAATCAGCCGCTGCCTACTGCGCCGGTACGGGTTAAAGAGTGCGCTAGCTGCCGCTTCTGGTCTTTGTGTGAACCAGAGTTGGTGGCGGCGGATGATATTTCGCTCTTTTTATCCGGCGACCGCGCTAAGCCTTACCGCGAGCGAGGTATTACTTCCGTGCAGGCGCTTATCGACGCCGACCTGGGCGAACCCTCCCGCCTTGCAGCCGCCTGGCGCGCCGGGGAAGTATTGTTGCGCCGCGGTGACGTGAACGTTCCGCGGGCGGACGTGGAAGTAGACGTGGATATGGAAGCCTACCTGGACCAGGGCGCGTATCTATGGGGAGCGTGGTACGACGGCGAGTATGTCCCTTTCGTGACCTGGGAGCCGTTGGGAGGGCGCGCCGAGGCGGAAAATTTTGCGGCCTTCTGGCGCTGGCTGATGGATCTGCGGGCGCAGGCGCATGCGCAGGGTAAAACCTTTGCTGCTTATTGCTACTCTGCCCATGGCGAGAATCACTGGATGCGTATGTCCGCGCGGCGTTTCCACGAGGTGGATGAGCGGGAGGTAGAAGAGTTCATCTCCTCGCCCGAGTGGGTGGATATGTTTGCCCACGTTAAAAGATCCTTCGCCGGCCCCTTTGGCCTGGGCCTGAAGGTTGTTGCGCCTGAGGCTGGGTTTACGTGGCCAGAAGAGGATTTCGACGGCGAAGAATCCGTGAATGCGCGGCGCGAGGCGCTAGCCGGGGACCTCGTGGCGCGGCAGCGTTTGCTGGACTATAACTCCGGCGATGTACAGGCCACCCGCGCGGTACGCGAGTGGATGGATGCCGGAGCACCGGGGGTTAAAGCGCTGTAAATAGGGCGTACACGACCGAGAGGATCGCTATGCCCATATATACCTGGTTCCATTCAGGTCCCGGCTTGGGATCTGGGCCCTCCGCCTTTTTCATTAAGACCTGTTTCTGGGCTTTGACCGCTCGGGCGATGAGCACGGGGTAGACAGCCAGAGAAAGGATGCACAGAAGGGAGGCGGCCACCTTGAGCAGGGAAACATCGGTACCGATCCAGATGAGTAGCCCGCCATTGACGAATGTGGCACGCAATAAGCCGAGTTTGTCTAGCTGCTGTAGGCCCGCTCGGACGGCAGAGGGGCCGCCACCCATGGTGGTGGGCAAGAGGTAACTCATGACGCCGATGAGGAGCTGACCGGCAAACCCCACCAGCAAGGCGAGGGAAGGCAGTGCCGGTTCAGGGGTGAAAAAGTGCTGGACGGTGTAATACGCCAAAGACAGCACCAGCCATAACGAGGCCATAAGGACGGAGACCGAGGCGAAAGTAATGCGATCGCGCGGGTCTTTAGCCACTGTGAGCACGTTGTCGAGCCACTGCTGCAGACTCAGTACCCAACCGCAGCAGTACATGATTAGGCCCAACTGGGGGAATCCGAGGAAGGCCCCAATGATGGTGGCGGCCACGCCGACGGCGAGCAGGGCAAAGGAGGAACGCATGTGGCGATTGATACCTTGGGTGCGCCAAATGGAGGGGAAAAGGATGGTGAGGGAGCCGGCCGCTGCCAAGCCGATGAAACCGCCGATATTGGCGGCGATATGGGCGAGCAGCAGCGTAGGGTGGCCGGGGTGGACCGCTAGCAGTGCGCCAAACATGGCGCCTACCGGCAGGCAGAGGGCGGAAAGTGCATAGGCGCCCACCACCGGCCGGAAGCGCTTTTCTTTGGCGCCGCGCCATTGCCGGAAGAGCGATGCCGCATGCCAAAGCATCATGAGAGTAATGAGCGTGGCTCCCACCTGGGTGACTATCCAGTGATGGGACCAGAATTCCATAAGGACTTGGCCGAGTAGCGTGATGATGATGCCGGCATTGAGGCCATAGATGCGACCCAATTGGGTGGGCCGGGCGGAATCGGGGAGGCGCTGTTGGGTGAATTTTTCCGTCAGGTGCTGTGACCAGACCATGATGCTATTGCTCACTAGTCCGAGGGTGAACAGGTGAATGAGCACCCATCGGTAGTTCGGCACCAGGGTATGCGTGGCACCCACGAGGATGAAGACCATCATCCACAGAGATACGGGCCGAGAGGCCCTTCGGTGCCACGTCCGCGCCGACCACTTATTCTCAGGCATAAAACCGATATTAGTCGGATTTAATCCTGGTCCAAGTCAGTGCGCTAAGGCTAAGGGCCACCGCGGTGAAGAAGGCAATGAAGAGGGGCCAAGAAAGGGCGTCGAAAAGCATGCCCGCACACGCTCCCACCACAGAAGAGCCGAAATAATAGCAGAATACGTACATCGAGGACGCCTCCGCACGGTCATGGGTGGCAATCTGGCCTACCCACCCGGAGGCAGTGGAGTGGACGGCGAAAAAGCCCACGGTAAAGGCGATCATGCCCAGGAGCGTCATGGGAAGGTTACCGGCGCATAATGCGATGCCAAGGGTAAAAAGTGCGGCTGAAGCACAGAGGGTTTTCCCATGCCCGATCCGTGCCACGAGAGAGCCCGCCCGCGCAGAGGACCACGTGCCGGAAAGATAGAAGAGGAAGGCCAAACCGGCGAGTGAAGGGGCCAACCCAAAATCATCGATGAGCCGGAAGGTCAGGAAGTTGTACATGGAGACAAATGTGCCCATAGAGAGGAACGCGGTGAGAAAGAGCAATGCCAAATCCCGGTTAGCCCAGTGGCCGAAAAGCGCCCGACTTTCGCTGGTGAGATGGATGGATTTCGGCCGGAAATTGCGTTGCGCGGGAAGCAGGAGCCACGACGTGATGGCAAAGGCGAGCGAAACTAGCGCCGAACCAAAAAGGGCCCAGCGCCACGTGGAAATCTCTACCAGCCCGGTAGGAATGAGACGGCCGGTAAGGCCGCCGACGGAGGTGCCTGCAATGTAGAGCCCCATGGCGCGCGGCAGCGCTTTATCATCGAGTTCTTCAGAAAGCCATGCCATCGCGGTAGCAGGTGCACCGGAGAGGAGAGCGCCCTGCAGGCCGCGCAGCAAAATAAGATGCCATCCTTCGGCAGCGAGCGGCACAATGAGCCCCACGCTGGTGGCGGAAACGGCCGAAATAAGCAGGATACGGCCGCGGCCGAAGCGTTCGGAGAGGATGGAAGCGGGGACGACGCACAGGGCCAGCGCGCCCGTAGCGGCCGATACGGTCATGGCCGCCTCGGTGGAGGAAAGACCCATGTTTTGTACCAGCGTGGGAAGAATAGCTTGGGTGGAATAAAGGCTGGAGAAGATGGCCAAGCCCACTAGGAGCATGGCTACCGTTGCACGCCGCGTTCTAGTCATGTCATTTAGCCTGCCTTGTGGCACTGCATGTGTAAAATGTGGAAAATTACAAAAAGCGATGCGGAGCATGCATGAATGTTGAAGATATCCGCGGCTTCCTCGCCGTGGTGGATTACGGTCGGGTTGGCGCTGCGGCCGATGAGCTGGGGATTTCCCAATCTGCACTGACCCGCCGCGTACAGCGCGTAGAAGCAAGCCTCGGTGCCCGTCTTTTTGAGCGCACTGGGCACACCCTGCATGTAAACTCGCGCGGAACCGTCTTCGCTGCGACAGGACGGGAAATGCTCCGCGCCTATGAGTCAGGCCGGGACGATGTAGCCCGCCTCATGGACCCCGAACGAGGTACCGTGCGCCTTGATTTCATGCACTCGCTCGGCACCTGGCTGGTTCCGGATCTGATCAAAAGTTATCGCGAGCTGCACCCCCACGTGGATATTCGCCTGCACCAAGGGGCGGCGCAAGAGCTGGTGAGCAGAGTAGAAAATGGCGAATCCGACCTCGCGCTGGTAGGCCCGCGGCCGAATGCCGCATTGGGCTGGCACCAGATAAAGGTGCAGCGCCTAGGTCTTGCGGTACCGGAAGGCCACTGGGCAGCACACCGGCAAGAGGTAGATCTTGCGGAATGTGCGGCCGAGCCGTTCATCGGCATGCTTCCCGGCTATGGCACGCGCATGCTCCTTGATGCCCTGGCGGAAGATGCCGGCTTTAGTCCCCACCTTGTTTTCGAATCGATGGAGCTTACCACCGTTGCGGGGCTGGTAGCGGCCGGCCTTGGGGTGGCGCTCTTGCCGCTGGATGATCCTTATCTACAGGTGGGAAGCCTAGTTCCCCTTACGCCGCCGGCGTACCGCGAACTCGGTTTGGTGTGGCGCGCCGGGGACGATGCGCCTCCGGTGCAGCAATTCCGGGAGTTTATCCGGGCATAGAAAAGGCCGCCCCAGAGGGGGCGGCCTGTGTAACTAAAAGGAGTTACTTGGTGGCTGCAGCGAAGCGCTCAGCAACGTCATCCCAGTTGAAGACGTTCCATACGGCCTTTACGTAATCAGCCTTAACGTTCTTGTACTGCAGGTAGAAAGCGTGCTCCCACATATCCAGCATCAGCAGCGGGGTGAAGTTGATGGAGGTATTACCCTGCTGGTCAGTCAGCTGCTCGATGATCAGGCGGCCAGCAATGTGGTCGTAGCCCAGAACTGCCCAGCCAGAGCCCTGCAGGGAGGTAGCGGCAGCGGAGAAGTGAGCCTTGAACTTCTCAAAGGAGCCGAAGTCGCGGTTGATAGCTTCTGCCAGCTCGCCGGTTGGCTCGCCGCCACCATTCGGGGATAGGTTCTTCCAGAAGATGGAGTGGTTGGTGTGGCCACCCAGGTTAAATGCCAAGTTCTTGGACAGGGCACGGATACGATCCGGGTTAGCCTCGCCGTTGCGCTCTTCCTCGAGCGCCTCGAGTGCAGCGTTAGCGCCAGCAACGTAGGTTGCGTGGTGCTTATCGTGGTGGAGCTCCATGATCTCTGCGGAGATGTGTGGCTCCAGTGCGTCGAATGCGTATGGGAGGTCAGGAAGTTCGTAAACAGCCATTAATTTAATCCTTTCTTCGGGTACGTGTCCCGATGATAGGCACGGTTGAAAGATTTCGCCATGATTAATTCGAATTGTGGAACCAGCGCGAAAATTAACTGGCTGTGGAATAGCTTTTCGCAGTACAACGTTGGGAAGAAGGAATAAGGAAGGAGCTATGCCTCATGTGGATGTTTAAACCAGAGCCCAAGCTCGTTGCCGCAGACCAAGCCCTGTCAGGGCGAGCCGAACCGATTCTGGCCCCTGCCCCGCATGCTGTTTTAGGAACGCCGATTACCGGACCGTGGAAAGAAGGGCAGCGCTCCATCCTCATTGCACTGGGATGTTTCTGGGGTGCGGAGAAGATGTTCTGGGAGACAGAAGGAGTGGAGTCCACCTCGGTGGGCTATGCGGGTGGCACTACCCCGAATCCTACGTATTACGAGGTATGCCGCGGACTGACCAACCATGCCGAGGTGGTTCAGGTGGTTTATGACCCGCAACGCATCAGCCTGCGTGATCTTGTGGTGCAGGCCCTTGAGGCGCATGATCCCACCCAGGGCTTCCGTCAGGGCAATGATGTAGGCACGCAATATCGCTCTGCCTTCTATCCACGCACGGAGGATGAGCGGGCAGAAATCCAGGACATCGTGGATTCCTATGCAAACAAGCTCAAGGAATTCGGATTCGGAGATACCACCACGGAGGTTAAACTTCTCTCCGATACAGATTCCGGGGAGTACTACCTAGCTGAGGACGAGCATCAGCAGTATTTACATAAGGTGCCCAATGGATACTGCCCGCACCACAGCACCGGGGTGAAGTGCGATTAAGCGTCGCGCCGGATGAAGCGGGCAATCTTCTTAGCCAACTTTGGGGTGAGCGATTGGCGCGATTGGGATCCTAAAACCTCGTCCCAATACCAGAGCATTTCCTCAAAATAGTTGTGTCCGTGCCCGCCGGGGACGTTGAGGGAATTGATTTGGTCCAAGCCAATTTGCCACCAGGTAATAAATGGCACCCAGTGCAGCTGCCGGAAGGTATCCGCGTGCAGGGCCTCCGGCTGCGGTTCATGGATCCATGTGGGCCTGCGCACAAGGAGATTCAGGTCCCACCACACGATGGCGTCGGAAGCGTGTTGGGCAATGAGCATGCGGGGCCGGCGCCAGGTATGGGCGAAGTCGTTGCCAAAGGCGTCGTGCAGCGTGTGGTCCGGGGCCGCTGCGTAGCGCACATGTTTACCGCCATCGATAACGGGCAGACGTTCCAAAGAGCCAATGTCTCGGCGCAAACGCTGGGTAAAATGCGTCATGCGTGGAGGGCCGGAAAAGACGGCGCCATTGCAGGCAGAAAGTAGGTCCTCCACATTATGGTAGTTATCCATAATGGCGTAGGCTCCAAGCGATTCACCTGCAAAATAGAGCCGAGGGCGGTTTTCCTCCGGTAGCTTATCTATTTCTTCTTGTATCACCCGAATCAATTCGCGGGCTGCCTGCTTCGGGGCGTTTTTATCTACAAGGTAAGCAAAGACCGAAGGCAGATAGGAATATTGCATGGTGACGGTGACGCAATCACCGCCGGTTAAAAACTCATAGGAGCACGCGCCCCAATTATTTATCCATCCCGAACCCGCAGGCATCTGGATAACAATAGTTTCGCGCCTTAGGGCACCAGTGCGCTCGAGTTCGGCGCGAACTTTCTCTGCGGATTGCCGGAAGGAACGCCCCGGAATGTATCCGGCATAGATGCGGATGGGCTCTTTCGCATTGATTCCCGTTGCCATGCGGATATCGCGGGCGCGGGGGCCATTAGAAACAAAGCGGCGCCCCTGCTGCCCCAGCGCCGACCACGGCTCGAGCGACCACGGGCTACCGGACCGCTCCGGCTCCCAAGGCATGGAGGTGCCGGGGAAAATTTGCTTATTGATTCTTTGCGCTTGGTGCGAAAGTGAGCGCAACCAGCGCCGAAAAACCACGCGATCAGAAAGGGCAAAGGCCGTTAGGCTCAGTCCTGCGGTAACAACCGGCCAAGCGATAAGCGCCGGAACCCAGCGTCCCAACTGGCGCGATAATTTAGTAACGGCCAGCTGTGTGGCTTCCCCGATAAGCAGTAGTGTGCCATAGCCTGCGGTGCCAGCGGCCAAGCCGATCGCCGCCGTAACGGGCCCGCGCACGAGCTGTTTATTTACTAACTCCGCCTGCTTTTTCTGGTTGCGCAACGAAAGTACGGCATTAAAGGCGGTGCCGGCGCCGATAGCAAGGTGCAGGATCTGTCGATGTTGTGGCCCCAGGCGGTCCTGGGGGCGCTTACCAATGCTGTTGAGTAGGAAGCTTGTCGAAGCCGCCCCCAAATGTCCGATGCCCTGGCCAATGGCTACATTGGCGGCAGTCACCCACCACGGGCGAGGGAGGAGAGAGGGTGAAATTGCTGCCCACGTGGCTAATTCCGCACCCAAAATTCCAGCCGACATATTGGGCGGTAAGGTTTGCCGGCTGGTCATACGGACGATGGGCGTGAGATCCGCGGCTACGCCAAGAGCGATTAGTGCAGCGCGGCGGAGAGCGCGTTTCATAATGCCCGATTGTCCCAGATTTCGGTGGGAATTTCAGGGTGAGATCTAGCCCGTGCAAAACCCCCCAAAAAGTTGCACAATGGGGTCATGGCAAATCATGTAGGAAACAAGGTAGTTCTCATCGGCGCCGGCGACGTGGGAGTCGCCTACGCCTTCGCTCTCATCAACCAAAGCATCGTTGACCACCTGGCAATCATCGACATCGATGAAAAGAAGCTAGAGGGCAACGTCATGGACCTCAATCACGGCGTTGTTTGGGCCCCCACCCGCACTCGCGTCACCAAGGGCACCTACGCCGATTGCGCAGACGCCGATATGGTTGTCATCTGCGCCGGTGCCGCACAGAAGCCGGGCGAAACCCGCCTCGACCTGGTGGGCAAAAACGTCAAGATCATGAACAGCATCGTCTCCGATGTCATGGCCAATGACTTTGACGGCATCTTCCTTGTCGCCTCCAACCCAGTGGACATCCTGACCTACGCCGTATGGAAGGCCTCCGGCCTGGACCACAAGCGAGTCATCGGCTCCGGCACCGTGCTGGACTCCGCTCGCTTCCGCTACATGTTGGGTGAGCTAGAAGGCGTTGCCCCGAAGTCCGTTCACGCCTACATCGTGGGCGAGCACGGCGATTCCGAGCTGCCGGCCGTCTCTACTGCCAATATCGCTGGTGTTCCGTTGTCCAAGAAGTTCGACACGGATCCGGAGTACGCTGAGCGCATCGAGAAGATCTTCGAAGATACCCGCGATGCTGCCTACTCCATCATTGATGCCAAGGGTTCTACCTCTTTCGGCATCGGCATGGGCCTAGCCCGCATTACCGCCGCCGTCATCCAGAACCAGGACGTGGCTCTGCCAGTGTCTGCGTATCTGCAGGGCGAGTACGGCGTAGAAGATCTCTACATCGGCACTGCCGCCATTATCAATCGTTCCGGCATCGTGCGCGCGATTGAGCTGCAGCTCAATGAGCACGAAAAGGAGCGTTTCGATGCTTCTGCGAAGACCCTGAATGACATCAAGGAAGAGTTCTTCGGCTAGTGAAGATTGTCGCCCACAGGGGATACTCCGGAAAATATCCAGAGCTATCCCCTCTAGCTTTTGAGAAGGCTTTAGATTTGCCAATTCATGGCGTCGAGTGCGATGTGCGCTTGACGCGCGATGGAAAGGTAGTGGTCCAACACGATCCCACGTTGGACCGCACTGCGGGGCGCCCCGGCCGCATTTCCAAGCTGGACTGGGAAGAATTGCGCGGCGTGGACATCGGTTCGGGCCAACGCATGATGCTTCTCGATGAACTCTTGGAGCTACTCGAGGGCAAACCGCACCACCTATACATCGAGACCAAGCACCCCTCCGGGCAGGGCGACATCCTGGAGGAGCAAACGGTGCTGCGCCTGCGTTATGCGGGGCTTTTCGACGATCCCCGGATCCACATCATTTCCTTTTCCCACCATGCCATTCGGCGGATGCAAAACTTGGCGCCGCATATGGACCGGATTTATCTCCGCCGCGATTGGGAACGCCACGTCAACCGGCCCGATGTGATGTTGTCCAAGCCCACCGCTCTGGGCGTATCCTTGCTGCGTGCGAAGCTACAGCCAGCAATTATCGGTGCCCAGGGATTGCCTACTTACCTGTGGACCGTAGATAAGCCGGAGGATATGAAGTGGGCGTGGGCCAATGGGGTGGATATGCTCGCTACCAACCAACCCGAAGTGGCCCTGCATGCCATTGAGCTCTAGTAACCAGGTATCTTGGAAGCATGGCCAAGAAGAAAAAGAACAAGGAACAGCTGCCTGATGGCATGTCCCGCCGCCAGGCAAAGCTCGCCGCCCGCGCCAAGGAGCGCGCTGCCCTAGAAAAGGATCCCCGCCCCTACGGTGGACTTGCTGCAGAGGCCAGCCTGGTCGCCATGCAGGAGTTCGTCCCCTCCGCTTTTGCCAAGCTTGAGGTCAAGGGCTGCGACAAGAACGTATATGTAGCCACCGTCTTGCCGGGTGCTTCTGCTGCGCTAATTCGTGATGCCGAATTTGGCGGCGATGCCTTCGTGGGCTTGCAGGTACAGTCGCATACCCATAACCCGGGCCGCGACCTCGCCTTTGCCCTCAACTGGGTGAAGAATAATGAGCCTGGCGCCACCCTGGAATCCACTGCGGCTGATGGCTCGGAGCCGAAGCTGGAAGAGCTTATCGACGCCTCCGCAGCCCTCGACGTGCAGGTGCACCAAGACTTCGAATGGTGGATCCCGGAGGGTGCACAGGTCACCCCGCAGATTGCGCAGTCCCTACGCGCAGCTAATGATTCCGTCATCGAATCCCACGAAGTGGGCGAGAACATCACCGGCGCTGCTTTCTGGGCAAATGCCGGCGGTGGCAAGGCCCATATTCGTTGGGTCCGCCCGAGTGACGATGAATCCGCATTCTTGAATGCGCTGGCACGCGTAGCCGCCCGCGGTGAGCTGAACCTCGGTGAAGATACCAAGTTTGCCGGTGTCTTCCGCACCCACGGCCTTATTGCCCCAGTCTTTGACTTGGATCCAGAGGTTGACCACGCTTCCTATGAGGACCACCTCACCCGCGTGGATAAGGCCCTGGAGGAGGAAATTTCTAATGATGCTCAGCTCAGCGCCGATGAGCGCAAGCAGCTCGAAAACATCAAGTCTCGCCAGGTGACCTTGCGTTAAAGACATAAAAAATGGCACCTCCTGTGGCGGAGGTGCCATTTTTTGATCCCTATTTGAGGGAATCCCACAACCCAGAGGCTGCTTCCTCGTCCCAGAGGACTACGTTGCCTACCTCGGTGTCTTGGAACCCACCGATGGGGACGGTTTCTGTTTCCACACCGGAGCCCATGGCAAGCGCCACGCGGGCAAGATGCCAGACGTGGTCACCGTTGCCCACGATGAACGAGGAAGCGGTGTGGTTGACCAAGGAGTAGGCGCGGAATGGGTTGATAATGGTGGCAGGAGAAGCCACCTTATCCAGCAAAGCGGAGAAGAATTCGCGCTGGCGCTGCACGCGGTCTAGGTCACCCATGGCAGTAGCACGGGTGCGCACGTAGCCCAAGGCATCGCGTCCCTTGAGCTTTTGGCAGCCGTCTTGGAGATCGATGCCGGCGAGCGGGTCATTGATGGGTTCTTTCACGCACACGTCCACACCGCCGACAGAATCGACCACATTGGCCAGGCCACCCATGCCGATTTCGGCATAGTGGTCGATGTGCAGACCGGTTGTCCCTTCAACGGTTTGGGCGAGTAGCTGCGGTCCACCGTAGGTAAAGGCGGCATTGATTTTGTCCATGCCAAAACCGGGGACCTCTACGTAGCTATCGCGCGGAATGGACACGAGCTTGGCCTTGCCGGTGCGGGGAATGTGCAGCAGCATGATGGTATCGGTACGGCCTTCACCTACATCGCCGCCGGTGCCCAGTTCGGCCTGCTGTTCCTCGCTGAGGCCCTGACGAGAATCGGAACCGACGAGCAACCAATTGGTGCCGGCGGTATTAGACACTTGGTCTTCTGGAAGCGCTTCGACACGGGTGAGGCGAGCATCGGTCCAAAACATGAAGACGAGGTTGAATACCAAGAGGACAACAAGCGCCATACCAATACAACCGAGGGCGCGCTTGGCCGGATTGACCTTCTTGCGGCGGCTATGCGGGCGCTGGCGGGGCGCAGGTCGGGGTTCGGTCCGACGGGGTGGGCGTTGCTGCGCTCGGTATTGACTCGGGTAGCGGCTCGGCGTTGGGGGTGGGGTGCGGCGCGGTGGCTGTTGCTGCCGCTGTGGCTGCGGAGCGCGGAAGGATTGCTGTTCCGGTTCGACGCGCCGCGGCGTCGGGCGGGCGGAGGAACGGCGTCGAATGGGGCGGCCGTATCGATCCTTGAGGGGACGCCCATCGGCCCCAAGGACGAATTCAGTGGAGGAACCGTCGCCGGCGCGGCGGGCCTCCCTATGCGGATCTCGTCCTGATTCAGTCATGCGCTATACCTTACAAGGTGCGGGGAGTTTCGCCCGCTTCGCGACGTCCCCCTAAGGGCATTTTCACAGGAAGGAATAACCCACGAAAGCGACGGCGTCGATAAGAAAATGCGCTATGACTAACGGCCATACTCGCCCCGTGCGGTGGTAGTAGTAGCCATAAACGAACCCCATGATGATATTGCCACATCCAGCAGAAACTCCTTGGTAGAGGTGGTAAGAACCGCGCAAGACAGAGCTCGCGGCAAGTATTGTCAGCAGGGACCAACGGGCCTGGCGCAAGCGCGTCATAAACCACATCACCACCACGGTTTCCTCCGCAAAGGCATTAGCCGCTGCCTTAAAAAGGGAAACGGGAATGTGCACCCAAGCATTGGCAAAATCGCCGGGGATAACCTCTTTGCTCCACCCGAAGTGGACTGACGTGAAATATAGGGCGAGTCCCGGAATTCCAATAAGTGCGGCAAGCCCTGCCCCCTCCAGCCAGTCGCGGGCGCGGTAGGCGCGCGGGAAAATATGGTCCTTAGCCAGCAGGAAGAGCGCTAAGGCACCATAGGAGCAGAGTACAGCGGCCGAGCACAGCTGCAGGCCCATATCCACCCAGGCTAAAGAGGACTGGCTGGAGTTGAGCGTGACCGATTGCTCATTGAGCCGCTGCGGTGAGGCGAAGGAATTGATGAGGTTCAACACCGCCCGCACCCCGGAAATACCAAAGGTGAGGGTGAGGACGATGAGCAGTTCGGCGCGTAGAGACTTGGTCATGGGTGCAGGATGTGGGCGAGGCCGAGCAGGGAGGCGTCGGAAAGCGTAATGCCCCCTAGGTGTACTCCCACCGGTGGGTGATTGGGAATGGTCCACGGCACGGAAATGGCGGGAAGTTGGGCCATATTAAACAGCGAACCCCACGGGGACCACTGGGTCTGGGCTGCGAAATTCTCCTCATGGGACAGAGACAGGAAATATCCGGTGCGCGGTGGATCCGTGGTCAGCATCGGGGTGAGGATGGCATCTACGCCCCACTCTTGGGCCAGTAGGTCCGGCAGCTGCCGAACGTGTGCCCGCGCCGCGGCCACCTCAGCAGAGCTGACGCGCCGCCCCTGCTGGGCAATCCACTCGGCGTAGCCTTCTGCTGGGTGAAGCTCCGCTAGGCGGGAGGTAAAAATATTCCGGAAATGCGCAAAGGTAGCCCGAGCCTGAGGGTAGGGGGAAATGGGCACTACCTGAAAGCCGGCTGCCTGTAGGCGCTGGGCGGCCTCGCGGGCGGCGCGGAGGTGGTGCGCAGCGACGCTGGCATCGCAGAACAACGGCTCCAGTAGCAGACCGATGCGGGCGCGCGGGGTGATCATGCGGTGTCCATGCAAAAACGCATTATCTGCCACGGTCCGGGTAATAAAGCCCTGCACACCCAGTTCTTTTCCTGCCGGTTTGAAACCCACGACGCCGCAGGCCGCGGCCGGCACGCGGATGGATCCGCCGCCATCGCTGGCGTGGGCTGCTCGCAGCAATCCTCGTCTGACTTGCACCGCCGCGCCACCCGAAGAACCACCCGGGGTGCAGCCGGGGTAGAGGGGATTATCGGGGTGGGGCAGGCCCACCGGTTCCGTATCTACACGCAGGCCAAGTTCCGGAGCGGAGGACTTGCCGATGATGCGCGCACCCTGCTTTTCCAAGCCCTCTATGAAGGAATCGCTACGCTCAGGGTAGTAGGTACGATCGATGTTTCCCAAGGTAGTGGGCATGCCGCGGACATCGCAGAGATCCTTAGCGGACAGGACCCAGCCGCTTAGCCGGCCGTAGGCGGAAGGCTTGCGGTCCAGATCCACGTAGGTAAAACCATGCTCCTCTGGGGCAAGGCCGCGCAGGTCCGCGCGGAGCTGTTCTACGGAAAAGTCCATGGGGCACCAGTCTAGTGGGCTAAGGTGACGAGCATGATTACCACCATCGCCTTCCTTGGACCGGCAGGAACTTTTACGGAAGCGGCCGTGCACAAGTTTGCCGCGCACCTGCCGGAGGTAGAGACCATGCCGGTTGGCTCTCCATCGGAAGCGGTGGCCGCGGTGCGCGCCGGGCAGGCCGAGTATGCCTGCGTAGCTATTGAAAATTCCGTCGATGGCGCGGTAACCACCACCTTTGATGCCCTTGTAGAGGGAGAACCGGTGCAGATTTACCGCGAGGTGGATATCCCCGTGGCCTTTAGCATCATGACCCGGCCGGACACGGAGGATATTAAACGGCTCAGTACCCACCCGGTGGCCTTCCAGCAAATCCGCGGGTGGGTAAAAGAACACCTGCCGGAGGTTGAGTTCGTGCCGGCTAGCTCCAATGCGGCTGCGGCCGAGGCGGTGGCTCGGGGGGATGCTGATGCCGCGGCGGCACCAGCGCGGGCGGCCGAGATCTTTGGTTTGGAGACCATGGCCCAGGGGGTGGCGGATATAAAGGGCGCCGCAACACGGTTTGTTTTGGTGGGGCGCCCGGGAAAGCCTACCGCGCGTACCGGACAGGATCGCACCAGTGTTATCTTCACCCTGCCTAATGAGCCGGGCAGCCTGGTGGGAGCACTGCAGGACTTTGCACACCGTGGGGTGGACCTTTCCCGGATTGAGTCGCGTCCAACGCGGGAGGCCTTTGGTGAATACCGTTTCTATATAGACCTCATTGGGCATATTGAAGACCAACCGGTGGCAGAGGCGCTCCGGGCATTGTGGTTGCGGGCGCAGAACGTGCTCTTCCTTGGCTCTTGGCCGGCGGCAACCCCCGCAGGCAGGCCGCCGCGCGATCTTGCCGCGGCGGATGAATGGGTAGCGCGGGCACGCAGGGGCCAATAATCTAGAGGCATGCCCGGAAGAATCATCCTGCTGCGCCACGGCCAGACCTATTCCAATATTTCTCGTCTTCTTGATACTCGCCCGCCTGGGGCCGAGCTTACTGAGCGCGGGCGCGACCAAGCCACGGAGGTCGGCCGTGAGCTAGCGCAGTTGGTGGGCGAGCGCGAGGTGGAATTTAAATGCTCCGTCGCGCTGCGCGCGCAGCAAACCGCGATGCTGGCGGCACGCGCCTTTGAACAGGAGCGCGGCATTCCAGGGTTTTCCCAGCGCGTTGATGTGATCGCCGGCGTGCACGAGATTTCTGCCGGCGATTGGGAAATGGACGGCAGCGAGGATGCCCACCGTTCGCACATGGTGGCCATGCGCGGCTGGTGCGATGGCGAGCAAGACGCCGGCATGGAAGGCGGCGAGACCCTAGAGGATGTGCTGGCGCGCTACCAGCCGGTGCTGGAGGGCATTGCAGCGCAGCTTGCCGACGACCACGATGTCATCCTTGTTAGCCACGGCGCGGCCATCCGCGTGGTCACCAAGCATGCCACGGGGGTTGATGCCGACTTTGCCTATACCGGCTACCTGCCCAATTGTCGCTTCATGGTGATGGAGCCCCGCGGCAAGGACTTTGGGCAGTGGACATTGACCCGTTGGGCAGATACGGAGCTCTAGCCCCAGCCTAGGCGGTGCAGCTCCTCTTCCTCGAGGCCAAAATAGTGGCCGAGCTCGTGAAATACCGTCACCTTGACCTGCTCTGCTAGGTCTTCCTCGCTGCCGGACCAGCGCTGCAGCGTCTTCCGGTAAATGAAGATCGCATCGGGCAAGAAACCGGTGTGGTCGAAGGTGCGGCGGGGCAGTGCCACGCCTTCATAGAGCCCGAGCAGCATCGGGTTATCGGGGTTTTCATCTTCGACCAAGATGACGAGGTTGCGCATGCGACGTACAAATTCCTCGGGGACCTGATCCAGCGCCTCGTTGACCATTTCATCGAAGCGCTCTTCCGAAACCTCCACCATTAGGGTGCTGGGGCTGGTGCAGGGGCGGCGGATTCGGGCGCTGGCTTATTGTCCTTATCCTCGCGCAGCGGATTGCGCTCAGGTCGCTCCTCCGGCGGCTTGCCATCGATAGTCAGGGCCTGACGGCCACCGGTAGCGGAACCGGTGATGGCAGAGAAGCCGCCGCCTGCGCGGGCATGCACGAGGAAGCAATTGACGGACTTGGTGCCACCATTCCATGAGGCCTCGGTGATAGAACCCCAGAACGGTTGCAGCGTGGATTGATAGAGCTGTTCTTCGCCGCCGAGGTAGTCCTCGGTAGCGGCGGTGCAGGTATCGGAAAGGAATTTGTCCATATCCTTGCCATCCGGGTAGCCATCAGGGAACTGCTTGCCCACATCAATGACGGATACGGTTTCCATCTGGTGCGGCTTAGCGCAGTCAACGACGTGTGGAACCTGCTTGTCATCGATGGCCAAGCATTCGCCCGGCTTGGTGAGGTTGGCCTGCTCGGAGGCTTCTACGTTGCCGAGATTAAGCTGCGGTACGCCGTGGTCATCGGTGGTTTGCAGGCCGCAGAGTAGGGTGCGGTCGCCGCGATCCCAGGCAGACTGCGGCGGGAGAATGGATGCTACGTCGTACTTGCCGTTGGGATCCCACTTGCCGTGCAGGTAGTTCACGGTGGCGGATTCGCACAGCTCATCGCGCAATTGGTGTTGGCGGGTAAGTGCCGGGCGAGTAGCATCTGGTCCGAATTCGCTGGTGGGGTACACACTTAAGTCTTCGGTCTTGGAGACCTCGAAGCGGTGCTGTTCGGAACAAGGTACTTCCTTGAACCCTGTGGCGGAGCCATCTTTCGCGATATCCCACGTCAAGCAGGCACCAGCGGCCGCGGCGGTGAAAGGTTCCGGTTTAGGGGCAGCGGTTTCTGAATTATCCCCGCTATCGTGCTGCTGGGCAGCGGTGGTCTCATCGCTGCCCGATTTCTGGGAGCTGATAACGCCGTAGATGCCCATGAAAACGGCCGCCGCGATTGCCGCAATCAAGACAATCTGGACGGCCACAGCGGAACGCCACGCAGGTGATTTCTTCATAAGGCCCCTAATCTTACCTTTTAACCTGGATGCTGGCTAGAGACTGTTCTCCCTAGCCACCCGGGTAGTCAGGCGATAGCGGTCGGTGCGATAAACCGAGGAGCACCACTCTACCGGCCTATCGCCCGAGCGGGAGTAGCGCACAATGTGGAGCAGCGGGGTGCCCACGGGGACGTCGAGAAGCGGGGCAGTGTCCGCATCGGCCGATATTGCAGAGACCGTCTGATCCGCATCGGTGATGGGGACATCAAAGACAGAATCGAGGATGGCGTAGACCGAGTTGTAGATGTCATTTTCCAAAAGGCTGGGCGCGAACGTGGAGTTATACCAGCCATCGTCGATGGAGTACGGTTCGCCATCGCCCAAGCGCAGGCGGCGCAGGTGAATATGTTCGGCGTTAGCGGGCGTATCAAAAAAGATGGCGGCATCCTCTGGGGCGCTACTGCGGCCGCTAGTAAGGATTTTAGAAGAGGCGGTGACGTCTTGGGCGCCCATCTCATCTGAAAATGAGGCCAGGTGGAGCCGGGAGACTAGGGGATTGGGGGCCACGAAGGTGCCCTTACCGCGGATGCGGCGCAATTTCCCGGCCGCGACGAGATCACCGATGGCGCGGCGTACTGTGATACGTGACACCCCGTAGGTCTCTTCAAGGAGCCTTTCGCCGGGGAGGGTATCGCCGGGTTTGAGGGTCGTGCGGCACAATTCTTCGAGGATATCGTGCAATTGGGCGTGTTTTGGAACGGGGCCGTCCGTAATAGTGCGGGCGGGGAGCTGAACGGCGGACATAACTCCATGGTAATTCGCTGGTTATTACCACCGCAAGGTGTTGTCAATACGCTAAACTTACATTCGTGATTGATCTCAAGCTACTCCGCGAAAACCCTGACGTTGTCCGTGCTTCCCAGGTGAATCGAGGTGAGGATCCCTCCCTCGTAGACCAGCTCTTGGAAGCTGATGAGCAGCGCCGTGCTGCTATTCAAAAGGCCGACGAACTGCGCTCCGAGCAGAAGGCTTTTGGCAAGAAGATCGGCCAGGCCTCCCCGGAAGAGCGCCCGGCTTTGCTAGAGGGCTCCAATGAGCTGAAGGCCAAGGTCAAGGAAGCGGAAGAGGCACAGTCTGCCGCTGAGGCCAAGGTGGAAGAGCTGCAGTACAAGCTGGATAACGTGGTCGAAGGTGCCCCAGCCGGCGGCGAAGATGACTTCGTGGTGATGGAAGAGGTCGGCCAGATTCCTGAGTTCGACTTCGAACCGAAGGACCACCTTGAGCTGGGCGAATCCCTAGGCCTCATCGACGTCAAGCGTGGCGCCAAGGTAGGTGGAGCTCGCTTCTACTACCTCACTGGTGACGGTGCCTTCCTGCAGCTAGGAATGCTCATGCTCGCGGCACAGAAGGCGCGCGAAGCTGGTTTTAAGCTGATGATTCCGCCAGTTCTAGTCCGCCCAGACATTATGTCCGGCACCGGGTTCCTGGGACAGCACTCTGATGAGGTGTACTACCTCCCGGCTGATGATATGTACTTGGTTGGTACCTCTGAGGTAGCCCTTGCCGGCTACCACAAGGATGAGATCATCGACCTCTCTAACGGTCCGCTGCAGTACGCTGGCTGGTCCTCCTGCTTCCGCCGCGAGGCTGGCTCCCACGGTAAGGACACTCGCGGCATCCTGCGCGTCCACCAATTCGACAAGCTGGAGATGTTCGTTTACTGCAAGCCTGAAGATGCGGAGGAAATGCACCAGCGCCTTCTATCCATGGAAAAGGACATGCTTGAAGCCATGGAGCTGCCCTACCGCACCATCGACATTGCCGGTGGCGATCTCGGTTCTTCGGCGGCCCGCAAGTTCGACAATGAGGCTTGGGTTCCTACCCAAGGCACCTACCGCGAGCTGACTTCCACCTCGAACTGCACCACCTTCCAGGCTCGCCGCCTGTCCACCCGTTACCGCGACGAAAACGGCAAGACTCAAACCGCAGCTACCTTGAACGGCACCCTGGCCACTACTCGCTGGCTCGTTGCTATTCTGGAAAACCACCAGCAGGCCGACGGCTCTGTCGTTGTCCCTGAGGCCCTGCGCCCCTTCGTGGGCAAGGATGTCCTCACCCCGCAGTAAGTCCGCCGTCGTCCTGGAGAGTTATGAACGCTGCGACGAATTTCCTGTACCGCCAGATCACTCACATTGGTAGGGGGGTGACTCTGGCGCAGGGATTAAAAATGCGCCTTTCGGGTGAAGAAAATATCCCCGATGAAGGCGGCGCGGTATTGGTCTGTAACCACACCGGCTACATGGACTTCCTCTTCGGGGCCTTTTTGGCTTACCGCAAAAAGCGCCTCGTGCGCTTCTTGGCAAAGGCTGGCATCTTTAAAGCCCCACTAGCGGGTCCCTTGCTCAAGGCCATGCACCATGTGCCAGTTGATCGCATCGATGGCAATGCCTCAATGCGGCAGGCGGTTCGGCTCGCTAAAGAGGGCGAACTTGTCGGGGTGTTTTCTGAAGGCACGATTTCCCGCAGCTTCGAAATTCGCAGCATGAAAAGTGGTGCCTCCCGCATCGCCTATGAGGCTGGGGTGCCGGTAATCCCGCAGGTCATCTTCGGCTCCCAGCGCCTGTGGACCAAGGGGCATAAAAAGAATCTGGGACGGACGAAGACTCCAGTCTTTATCACTGCCCTAGAACCGTACTATCCCACTGGTGATGCGGAAGCCGATACCGAGGAGATTAGGCGCCGAATGCAAGAGGCTTTGGAAGGGCTATGGGAACAGTACGAAGCTGAATTTGGCCCCATGCCAGCGGGCGATTATTGGGTGCCCGCCCGCAAGGGCGGCGGCGCTCCCACCCTCGAAGAAGCGGAGGAGCGGGATGCTGAAGTAGAAACTGAGCGCCACCGCGTACGCCGGCTACGTGATGATCTGGTGGGGCTTAAAGAACGCGTATCCGTCACCACGGTTGACCTAGTGCGCAACCGCATGGCCGCCGCCAAGGGGGATGAAGAGGATGCGCCCAAGACTAAGGCGCGCACCGCCCCAGAGACTTTGGATTGGATCAAAGCCAATCTCAACGCCGTGGTGGAAGAGGCAACACGTGGTTTGGATGAAGGTCGCGATAAGGTCGCGGATGTTATGGCGCAACTGAAATCTGATGTGGCGCAAACCCAGGCTTCCATTACCGCCAGCAGCAAAGAGATTTGGGCCGGTTCTAAAGCTGAGCAGGGCCTTTTGGCAGCAGCTACCCAATCCCGGCTTATCGTCTCGCGCCTGCCGCACCGCATGAAGGCTCAATTCTCCTCCATCCCGCGTGTGGTGGTAGCGCATAGTAGTGCGCTGAATTGGGAGGATGGAGCACTGACCCCGCGGTTGCGCAAGGCTTTTGCGGATATCTACCCGGCGGCCGAAGTTCTCATAGTGGTATCGCCCGCGGGCGATGTAGATGTCCCGCAAGCCGTGTGGACCATTGTCATTGATGAGGATGTTGCACAGCCACGCCTCGATGCTGCAGCAATGTCCGTTACTGCCGCCAGTGCGGCACAAGGCGTGGAGCGCATCCTAGAGGATCTGCAGGATGAGCCGGAAGAGACTCTAGTCTTTGCAAATGAGCCGGGGGATGAGGACTTCCTTGAGTGGATGCCGGTGGTGGCTTTGGAAACTGCCCCGATAGAGGTGGTTAAGGGTGCTCAAGCGGTAACCTACTCGGCAGAAAAGGCCGGAATGTCAGAGGTACTCGAGGCGATGGCGCGTTTAGCGAAGAAATAGCGACAGTTTTTCGTCCGCTTTACACCCCCGCGAGGGGGTGGTTTTCTTTTTGGAAGTCTAAGTATTTTAAGGAAACTGACTGCTTACGGGCCTGAAACTTACGTGTGAGTAACCACATGTGTAACTCAAGTCGGTGACCCCTAACATATATTTTAGGAGATGAAGTCTCTGTAGCCCCGGTGCGATACTTTCCACCGAACCCATAATTACCTGCTTTTAGCTGTGCTTATGCCATCTCATTCACGGACCTATGGCCCAGGCACATGCAAGCACCAAGGAAGGAGATGCGGTCAGTAATGATCCAGCAAAGCAATCAATCCTTTAACCCCGAATACTTTGAAACTCTATGGAACGGGTACGCAGATGAGGACTACGACGTAGTCATTATCGGTGGCGGTTCCGTGGGTGCCGGAGCGGCAGCGGATGCCGCCACCCGCGGTCTGAAGACCGCCGTCATTGAGGCACGCGACTTCGCCGCAGGTACCTCTTCCCGCTCCTCCAAGATGTTCCACGGTGGCCTGCGCTACCTGGCAATGTTTGACTTCCGCCTCGTGGCTGAGTCCCTCAAGGAGCGCGAGCTCAACATGTCTACCCTGGCACCTCACCTGGTGAAGCCGTTGAAGTTCATCTTCCCGCTGACCCACCATGTATGGGAGCGCGTCATGATGTTCGGTGGATTTACGCTCTATGACCTCATGGGCGGATCGAAGAGCGTGCCAATGCAGAAGCACTTGACCCGTAAGGGCGTGCTGAAGGTGACCCCGGGCCTGAAGGATGATGCCATTGTGGGTGGCGTTCGCTACTACGACACCCTCGTGGATGACGCCCGCCATACCATGACCGTGCTGCGTACCGCCGCCGAGTACGGCGCCGATGTCCGCACCAATACCGAGGTCATTGGCTTTGACAAGGACCGCGGCGGCCGCATCGTAGGTGCCAAGGTCCGCGATACCGCCACTGGGCGCGAAACCACTGTGCGCGGCAAGGTCTTCATCAACGCTACCGGCGTGTGGAATGACAAGGTTCAAGAGATGGCCGGCGTGGAAGGCAAGTTCACCGTGCACGCGTCCAAGGGCGTACACATCGTTGTGCCAAAGGATGCGCTCGATGCGGACGCGGCCCTGTGCTTCGTAACCGAAAAGTCCGTCCTCTTCGTTATCCCATGGGGCGAGTACTGGATCATCGGTACCACCGACACCGATTGGGAAAAGGGGCTGTCCCTGCCGGATCCGGCACCAACCAAGTCCGATATTGATTATATTTTGGGCCAGGTTAACCAGCGCGTACGCCGTAAGATCACCCGCGATGACATCGTGGGCGTCTACTCCGGTCTACGCCCGCTGCTGTCCGGCAAGTCTGATTCCACCACCAACCTTTCCCGTAACCACGCCGTTGCGCGCGTGGCCCCAGGCATGGTCTCTGTTGCCGGCGGTAAGTACACCACGTACCGCGTCATTGGTAAGGACGCCGTGGATCTAGCAGTCCAAGAACTAGATACCAAGGTGCCAGAGTCCATCACTGAGCAAACCCCGATCTTGGGCGCCGCTGGCTACCATGCTCTAGCTAACCAAGTCCCATCTCTGGCCCGTCGCTACAACCTGAGCGAAAAGTTCATCGAGCACCTGCTTGGCCGCTATGGCTCCCTGCTGGGTGAGGTTTTGGCACCTGCAGCCGAGGATGCTTCGCTGCTGGAGCCAGTTCCAGGTGCCGAGTCCTACCTGTGGGCCGAGGTCCGCTACGCCGTCACTCACGAAGGCGCATTGCACTTGGAGGACATCCTGTCCCGTCGTCTGCGTATCGCCATCGAGTTTGGCGACCGCGGCGTGAATGCCGCCCCGGCAGTTGCTGACTTTGTGGCACCACTGCTGGGCTGGAGTGACGCCGACAAGGAGCGCGAGGTATCCCAATTCAAAGCCCACACCCAGGCCGAACTTGAAGCAGAAGCTGCGGTAACTGACCGCGAGGCCAATGACATTTTGGTCCGCGCAGGATCTGCCCGACCTACCCAAAACGAGGTATAAGTTATGACCGGATTTGATGCATTCCTGTGGGAGTTTATCGGCACCGCGTTGCTGCTCCTTCTAGGTAACGGCGTATGTGCGCTGGTAAACCTGCGCACCTCTGGCGCGCGCGGCTCCGATTGGGTCGTTATCGCCCTAGGCTGGGGCATGGCGGTCTTCGTCGGCGCCAGCGTGGCCGACCCCACGGGCGGGCACCTCAACCCCGCCGTCACCGTCATGTTGGCCGTCAATGGATCGCTTGAATGGTCCCTGGTTCCGTATTACTGCCTAGGCCAGATCCTTGGCGCAATCCTGGGTGCCATCCTGGCATGGGCTGCCTTCAAGCAGCTTTTCGACGCCAATAATTATGACGATGCCGGAAACGTCACCGGCGCCAATAAGAACACGAACGGCATCTTCTTTACCAAGCCGGCCCACCCTAAAAACGGGTGGAATGCGGTGACGGAGTTTATTGCTACCTGCGTGCTGTTGATGTTCATCGCTTTCGGCCCAACCGGCGGTGAGCTAGGCCCCATGAGCTACTTCGCTGTTGCCTTCGTTGTTGTGGCAGTCGGTCTGTCCCTTGGTACCCCCACGGGTTATGCCATCAATCCGGTCCGTGATCTGGGCCCGCGAATTGCCTATGCATTCATCTTGCCCATCCAGGACAAAGGCAGTGCGAACTGGGGCTATGCTTGGGTCCCTATCGTGGCCCCGTTGGTCGCGGCTGTAGCCGTTGGCCTGTTGTCCGTTGCGCTCTAAATCCATTTTTGTACAGGAGACTAGACACATGACTAACAAGAAATACGTCGCCGCAATCGATCAGGGAACTACGTCGACGCGCTGCATTATCTTTAACCACGATGGCGAGCAGGTTGCCGTTGGTCAGCTCGAACACGAGCAGATCTTTCCCGAAAAGGGCTGGGTAGAACACGACCCGGAAGAAATCTGGAGCAATACCCGTCGCGCCGTCGGTGAGGCTCTTGCCAATGGCGATATCACCGTGGAAGACATTGACTCGGTAGGTATCACCAACCAGCGAGAGACCACCGTGGTGTGGGATAAGCACACCGGCAAGCCGGTCTACAACGCTATTGTCTGGCAAGATACCCGCACCACTGCCATCTGTAAGGAGCTCTCGGGAGAGGAAGGCCCCGAAAAGTGGCGCCGCCGCACCGGTCTTTTCATTAACTCCTACCCGGCCGGCCCGAAGGTGAAGTGGATCCTCGATAACGTCGAGGGCGCACGCGAGCGCGCCGAGGCCGGCGATCTGCTCTTCGGCACCATTGACAGCTGGCTATTGTGGAACCTCACCGGCGGAGCCGAGGGCGATGCTGGCCGTGAGGCTCTGCACGCTACCGACGTCACCAACGCCTCCCGCACCCTGCTCATGGACATCGAAAAGCTGGAGTGGGATGAGGAACTGTGCAAGGAAATGGGCATCCCAATGTCCATGCTGCCGGAGATTCGCCCATCCCTCGGTGATTTCCGTACCGTGCGTGAGCGCGGTTCGCTCTCCGGTGTTCCTATCCGCGCCATCCTGGGTGACCAGCAGTCTGCGATGTTTGGACAAGGCTGCTTCCGCGCCGGCTCTGCAAAGAATACCTACGGAACCGGATTGTTCCTCCTGCTGAACACGGGCACCACCCCGAAGTTCTCTGAGAATGGCCTGCTGACCACCGTGTGCTTCCAGCGTGAGGGCGAACGCCCTGTCTACGCGTTGGAGGGCTCCGTATCCATGGGCGGTTCCCTAGTGCAGTGGCTGCGCGATAACCTGCAGATTATCCCGAATGCTGCATCCATCGAGAACTTGGCTCGCGAAGTTAAAGACAACGGCGGCGTCTACATCGTGCCTGCCTTCTCTGGCCTCTTCGCCCCGTACTGGCGCCCAGATGCTCGTGGCGTCATCGTGGGCCTGACCCGCTTTGCCAACCGCAAGCACTTGGCTCGCGCCGTGCTCGAGTCCACTGCATACCAGACTCGCGACGTGGCCGATGCGATGGTGGCAGACTCCGGTGTGGAGATCACCGAGCTGCGCGTGGACGGCGGCATGACCATGAACGAACTTCTG
The DNA here is from genome assembly GCF_022345765.1 of Corynebacterium nasorum. NCBI lineage: Bacteria > Bacillati > Actinomycetota > Actinomycetes > Mycobacteriales > Corynebacteriaceae > Corynebacterium > Corynebacterium nasorum. The sequence continues at coordinate 33,575 of NZ_JAKRDR010000005.1, forward strand.
ATGCAGTTCCAAGCGGACATGCTCGGCGTGGAAGTACACCGTCCGAAGAATATCGAGACCACCGCGACCGGCGCGGCCTTCGCGGCAGGTTTGGACAATGGCTTCTGGGATGACCTGAGCGTTTTGGGTAACCAGACAGGAGACATGAAGGTGTTTAAGCCGAAGCGTGAGAAGGAAGAGGTAGAGGCTCTCTACCGCGACTGGAAGCGCGCTATTAAGCGTTCCTTGGACTGGGAAGATGACGAGGACGAGGATCTGGACTTCTAAGTCCTGAAGTAAACTCGCGGGTATGGAGAATTTCCCTGCCCGCGCTCCTCGCCTTATCGCGAGCGATATTGACGGCACCCTGCTGGACCGCAACCACCGTGTCCCGCGTCGCAACCGTGACGCTGTGGCGCGGGCGGTCCAACAGGGTGCCTATTTTGCGCTTTCCACTGGCCGGCCGTTCCGGTGGATAGCCCCCGTGTTGGAGCAGCTTCCCGTCCGCCCGGTGTGTGTGACTTCGAATGGGGCGGTGCTCTATGATTCCGCGTAGGACCGCGTGATGTCCGCCCACGAGCTTTCACCCGCAGCGTTGGCAGAAGTGGTGGATGTGGCCCAGACGGTGTTGGGTACCGTGGGCTTTGGAGCGGAGCGGGCAGGAGGCTCGCTTGGCGACGCCGTCGAGGACCTCTTCGTAGTCGAACGCCATTACTCCGAAAACGCCCTCTTTGAAGGCTTCGGGGTGGTCAGCATGGGCGAGCTTGTGGGGCAGCCGGCGGTGAAGTTTCTTATCCGCAATACCGATTATTCCGCGCCGGAACTCTACGACCTTATTTCCCCGCACATTGATCCAGAATTGGCCCATGTGACCTACTCGATTAATGAAGGCATGTTGGAAGTTGCCGCACCGAAGGTTACCAAGCGTCGCGGCGTGGAATGGCTCGCAGACCATGCAGGCGTGGATCAGGCCGGGGTCATCGCCTTTGGGGATATGCCCAACGATATAGAAATGCTGCAGTGGGCAGGCTGTGGTGTGGCTATGGAAAACGCCCACCCGGAGGTTAAGGCGGCCGCGGATACGGTCACCGTGGCTAACCACCAGGCGGGCGTCGCAAAGGTGCTAGAGCGCTGGTTCTAGTCGGTGAAGATGTCTACCTTTTCCGTTTCGGTGTTGTAGACAATCTCGCCACCCTGGAACTTCACACGGATTTCCTTGCCATTCTTTTCCTCGTTGGAGGTAGGCAGGCCGAGCTTGGAGGCATTATCGCCCTCGGACCACTTCTTGGCAATCTCACCCGTCAACGCCTTGGTGCCGGATTCCTTGGAGGAGAGCACCACGCCATTTTGGAAGAGCTGGTAGAGGATCTTGCCGCCGTCGGTAGTATCCGGGCCGCCGACTGCCAGGCCTAGGACCGGACCGAAAGCGTTGAGGACGGAGGTCCAGGATTCCTTCAATCCCTCGTTGTTGGAGACCTGGACAACCTTATTGACAATCTCCGGGATATCGCCGGTGGTCAGGTTGCCCGCCACCTTCTGATCGGTATCAGGCTTCTGCAGGCGCTCATTGGCGATGAGCACGCCGAAGACGGCGGCAGCGATGCCGGCAAGGGCGGAGATAGTGGAGACCGGTACCTCGACGTCGCCTAGCGAGGAGGTGATGTCCCCACCCACCTGCTGCGGGCTCTTGGGGGCATTGGGCTGAGGAGCCTTCTGCCAATTCAGATCCGTACTGTTCTTACCGGACTTAATGGCATCCGCTTTGCGCTTGGTGTTCTTACGGATTTCGTCCCAGTGGCGCATGGTGTACTGACCCGGGCAGGCGGTGTTGTGGAAATCATTGTGACCCGCGAATGCCGGCACGGTGGCCATGGTCCCAGCCGGGAACTTGGAGCCGTAGAAGCCGCCGGAGTACAAGCTAGCCTTGCCCATTGGATCGATGTTAGAGATTGCTGCTTTCCAGCCCGCAATCTCGGCCACGGAGTTGAGCATCTCGCGGGAAGGCTCGGTTTCCTCGTAGTTGCCAATCATGGAAATGCCCCAGTTATTGGCATTGAAGCCGCCTACGTGGGCACCCTGTACAGCCTTGTCCAAACCGCCATAGCGGCCCTCATAGATGGTGCCGAACTTATCTACCAGCACGTTGTAGCCGATATCGCACCAGCCCAGGGTCTGTGCATGGTATTCATAAGCGCCGCGAACCTGTGCCGCTGCCTGCGCGCGGGTGTAGTTATTGGTACCCGCGGTGTGGTGCAGGGTCATAGCTTTCAAGCCATCGTCGTAGGTCGGCTGCTGGCAGCGTTTGGACTCGTCGGCGCCCCAGCCAGCGCGGGAGACAACCTTGGGCATACCCGCGGTTTCCGCGGTGGGTTCGATAGCTTCGCCGGCTTGGGCATTGCCGTCGATAAACACGGCGTCGAGATCCGCAACCTGGGTGCGCTCATCGGCCACGGGGGAGATTTCGCCGACGTTGTAGGCAAGCGGTGCCGGGCGATGTGCATCAGCGCCCTTAGCGGCTTTGTCCAGGAGGGAGTCTTCCTTCTTGTCCAGGTTGGATCCGGTCACGAGGTCAACGTTGGCCATAGAGACCTGAACATCGTTGGTATCGCCTACGAAGATGAGCTCGGTGCCGTTCTTGCCCTCGGAGTAGTTCATCGCATCCATGGGCAACCACTCGCTCCAGGAGCCATCCTGCTGCTTGGAGCGCACGAAGGAGTTGATATCGCGCTTGCCCTCCCACGTGACGGCGAACATGTTGAAGGTTTCGTCGCGGTGGAATTGCTTGACCGCGCGGCGGCCTTCGCCGTCGCCCTGCGCGGCTACGGCGGGGTCATCGACGACGATGGATTCGCCATCGCTGAAGCTGGTGGAGGCGTTTTTGACCTCAATGGGGCCGCTATTGTTGGAGTCCTGGGTCTTAAGTACCTGCTGGCCGCCGAATGCGGCGGTCACGGCGAGCGCGATAGAGGTGACTGCCGCAATGACCGGGGTGGACCACTTGGACCTGTTGGGTACTAGTCGACGTCGTTGTTGCACTGTTATCTCCCTGGGGTTGTGCAGCTGTTAAAACGGTTGCCAAAAGTTAAGAATTGATTGTGATGGTACGTTTGTGACTTCTGTGAAACCTGTTGCGACACGCCGTTGCGCCGTGTCGGTTGCCGAAGTGCAATAAACTGGGGGCCATGACTTCTTATGACCTCATCGTTGTTGGCTCTGGATTTTTTGGCCTCACGGTTGCCGAGCGCGCCGCTAGTCAGCTGGATAAGAAGGTGCTCATTGTGGAGCGCCGCAACCACCTCGGCGGCAATGCCTACTCCGAGGCTGAACCCACCACCGGAATCGAGGTGCACAAGTACGGTGCGCACCTCTTCCACACCTCTAATAAGCGCGTGTGGGACTACTGCAATAAGTTCACCGATTTCACCGATTACCAGCACCGCGTCTTTGCTATGCACGATGGCACCGCCTACCAATTCCCGATGGGCCTGGGTCTTATTAACCAGTTCTTCGGCCGCTACTACTCCCCGGATGAGGCCCGCCAGCTCATTAAGGATCAGGCCGGCGAGTTCTCACCGGAAGAAGCGCAAAACCTAGAGGAAAAGGCCATCTCCCTTATCGGTCGCCCGCTGTATGAGGCCTTTATTCGCGATTACACCGCTAAGCAGTGGCAGACGGACCCGAAGGAGCTGCCGGCCGCGAATATCACCCGTCTGCCGGTGCGCTATACCTTCAACAATCGCTACTTCAATGACACCTATGAGGGTCTGCCCGTTGACGGCTACGCGGCATGGCTAGAAAACATGGCTGACCACGACAATATTGAGGTCCGTTTGGATACCGATTGGTTCGAGGTTCGTGAGGAGCTGCGCGCTGAGTCTCCGGATGCGCCCGTGGTCTACACGGGCCCATTGGACCGCTACTTTGATTTTGCCGAGGGCGAGCTGGGCTGGCGCACCCTCGACTTTGATCTGGAGGTGCTGGACACCGGCGATTTCCAGGGCACGCCCGTGATGAACTACAACGATGCGGACGTGGACTACACCCGCATCCATGAATTCCGCCACTTCCACCCGGAGCGTAAGGATAAGTATCCGAAGGACAAGACGGTCATCATGAAGGAGTACTCGCGCTTCGCCGATAAAGGCGATGAGCCGTATTACCCGATTAATACTCCGGAAGACCGCACTAAGCTGGAGGCCTATCGCAAGCTCGCCGCCCAGGAGTCGAAGGACAATAGGGTTCTTTTTGGCGGCCGCTTGGGCACCTACCAGTACCTGGATATGCACATGGCTATCGGTTCTGCGCTGTCCATGTTTGATAATAAGCTCGCGCCATTCTGGAACGAGGGCAAGGCTATCGAACAGGAGCGTGGCCACTAAACTTGATCACCTCTACAGGAAGGAGGTGACGGTATGGCTGATCGCCGCATGTGGAAAATGTCGCCGGAGCGGCTGCAAGAGCATCTAAAACTGCGTAGCCGTGCATCGCGCATTCCCGATAAAAAGAAGGAACAGTCCAAGAAGGCCTGCCGGAACTCCCGGCGGGCCTTCCCGCATTTTCGGCGCAGAAAACTATTGGGTTTAACCCAACCGTTTGACTTAACCCACCGTTAACCTGTAAAGTTAACGTCAGGTTAACACGTAGCAAACGGGACAATAACCCGAGAAAGGGGATAACAATGAACCAGTTTGAAACCCTGCGTCAGGATCTGCACGAAAACTACGGCCATGAGTACACGGCCGCAGAAATCGATGCCAAGCTCGATGAGGTTATTGCCAAGCACACCAAGAAGGCGGAGCTCGAAGAATTCGTGCCGCTATTGGTGGAGCGTGAGGTGCGTGAATACTTCGGCGCTCACCGCCTTCACGTCCGCTTTGCCGCCGGTACCAATAATGCGTTGGCTCAAGCCGCGGCGGAACTGACCCGCAAGCACGCCGGCGAGGCCCTCTATGTGGATACCGCCGTTGCCCACCCGGAAAACGAGGCAGAAGGCCACCTCGCCCACGTTATGAACGAGCGCGGTATGGGTGAGGCTCCAAATAAGTACCTCGATGAGGTACGGACGGTAGCGATGCCGGATTATATCGTGTTCCTAGGCCGTGAGGTCGAACGCGATGAGGCAGGTAAAGACATCAAAATCTGGGATATTCCTACCGCGGATACCGTAGAGCAGGCGCGCGAATTGGCCGATGACCTCGAAGCCCGCGTGCTCTACATGCTCAATAAGCTGGGCATTGATCCGGTCACTGAGCCGGTTAACGCCTAAAAGCGATACGGGTTCGGTAGCTGGGAGGAGACATTGTTGTTGGCCACCCAGAAGCCCGCAAACCTATAGGGCATATAGTGCGTGCCCATGCCGGGGCGCCATTCCGGCGTGCCCAAGAGCGGGGGAGTCTGGCGGTCGCGCTGTGGATATAGCCTTTCTGGCAGCGCGCCCACCATGGGGTGGTAGTCCTCGAGGATGCGAGCGAAGGCGGAGTCGAAGTCTTCCCGCGACAGATCCTGGGACAGCTCATTAATGCGCTGCGTTATCTGGCGGAGGCTGGCGTTGTCGGGTTGACGGGAGAGGGCCGTTTGGGCGTCGTTAAGCAGCCATTGCGTCTCGCCGGCGCGTACCGCAGTATCGCCATCGCAGAATTTTTCCAGGGAATCTATCTGCGCTGCGGCCGTATGGATCTGCTTGAGCGCCTTATAGGACTCCTTGATGGAGGCGGCATGCGAGGAAAAGTCCTGGACGTGTTCTAAGGCCTTGAGCGTCGGCCGCGCATCGGTGTACTGATTGACTAGGAAACGCCACTGGGCCTTGAGGGAATCGCCCGCCAAGGGGGATTGCAGGGCATTAATGCGCGCCTCCGTGCGCTCGATGAGCTCCTCGGCGCTATCGCGAACTCCCGCAATATAGTCAAAGCGCTTGCGCAGGCGGGCGCGGCGGGTGAGCAAGTAAGTAATGAGCCCCACCGCAGCGAGGACCACGATCACTGACGTGGTGGCAATGAACATAGACCACGTGGGCGCCTCCTGCGCAGATTGCCGGCGCACGGTCGGATCCGCGACGGCGCGCGTGGCCAAGATCATGCCGACGGTATAGTCATCGTCCTCCAGCGCCGGCCGCATCTGATCCAGGATGCCGTCCACGCGGCCGGCGTTATAAATCTTGATGTCTCGGCACACTTGGGCGCCACAGCGCACGGCCATGCTATTGGGTTCAAAGCCTACGGCGATAACGAGTACATTCTTCTGCAGCTCACCGTTGCTGATGAATTGTGGGTGCTCGCGCGCCAAGTCATGCAACAGGGTGCGGGAAAAATCCTCGCCCGAATTCGGATACGTGGCGTAGACAACCTCGTGCACGGAATCTGGAAGGTGCATGGACTGCGCTTGTGATTTCACGGCCTCTTCGTCCGAAGAGCTTAGAATCTGGGCGTGGTCCAAAAAATCCACCGCGGGCTTGTCCTCCGCGAGGGCGGCGGGTGCGCTAGCTGCAGCAAAAAGACCTACTACTGCCGCGCAAGGAACCCATCTCATGATGTTCCATCTTACGGGCTCCGCGTGTAAACCGTAGTACTTATGCAAAAGCAACTACGCTAAATCGCTGACTACTGTTTATACCGTTTGGAGAATCGAAGTTATCGTGACTGCCAACAACACCCAGGCCCATGAGCCCCTGCAGCGCATTCTGCTGCCTAAGCGCGGCGAGCCCTTTGATGTGCGGATGCTCTACCTCATCGAGGCCGAGCAAAACCGCGAACGCCTCAGCTGGTTTAACCGCACGTCCGTAACCATCCCGGCCGGCGAGGAAGCCTCTTTTGAAACCTACTTCAACGCCTTCCCGGCCTCCTATTGGCGCCGCTGGTCCCAGCTGCGCTCCGTTATCCTCAGCCTGGACATTGAGGGCCAGGCAAATATTTCCCTCTACCGCTCCAAGCAGGATGGCCAGCGCATTTCCGTGGCCAACCACCTGGTAAGCACCGGCCACCATGAGTTCGAGCTGCCACTCAAAAACTTCGAAGACGGCGGCTGGCTGTGGTTCGATATCACCGCCGAGCAGGACACCACGCTTGCCGACGCCGCCTGGTGCTCCCCCCACGCCCCCGGCCCGCAGGTGCTGCCGGACGGCACCGAGCAGCCGGCCCAAGACAAGCGCGTGGCGGTAGGCATTCCCACTTTCAACCGCCCGACCGATGCCGTAGCAGCCCTTAAGGCATTGGCCGAGGACCCAGTAGTCGATGAGATCATCGACTTCGTCCTCATGCCGGACCAAGGCAACCAGCACCCTGCCGATGAGCCAGGCTATGACGAGGCAGTCGCTCACTTTGGTGAGCGCTTCCGCGAGTTCCGCCAGGGCAACCTAGGCGGCTCCGGTGGCTACTCCCGCATTATGTACGAGGCGCTGGGAAATACCGATTCGCCCTTCATCCTTTATATGGACGATGACATCGCCATCGAACCGGATTCCGTGCTGCGCGCGGTGCAAGCGGCCCGTTACGCTGCCAAGCCGATTATCGTCGGTGGCCAAATGCTTAACCTGCAGGAGCGCTCCCAGCTGCGCACTACCGGCGAGCGCGTCAACCGTGCCGATTTCATGTGGGGTGCGGCACCGCACGCCGTCTACGACCACGACTTTGCCAAGTACCCGCTGCGCGCCATCGGTACCCGCGAAACTCACCTAGATCCCAAGAAGTACGATTCCCGCGCGCTGCACCGCCGCGTTGACGTGGAGTACAACGGCTGGTGGATGTGCCTCTTCCCGCGCATTGTGGCAGAAACCAACGGCCAGCCGCTGCCGCTCTTTATCAAGTGGGACGATACCGAGTATTCCCTGCGCGCGGCGCGCAATGGCTTCCCCACGGTGACCTGGCCAGGTGCCGCCATCTGGCACATGGCTTGGGCCGATAAGGATGATGCCATTGACTGGCAGGCCTATTTCCACCTGCGCAACCGCCTCATCGTTGCCGCGATGTACCACGAGGGACCGGCCAAGGGCATTACCAAGTCCATCTTCAAGTCCACCCTCAAGCACACCATGTGCATGGAATACTCCACCATGGCCATCCAGATTGAAGCTATGCGCGACTTCCTAGCGGGGCCGGACCATCTCTTTGACATCCTGGAGTCCTCGCTGCCGCGCATCGCGGAAATCCGCAAGAACTATTCCGATGCTGTCATTTTGGAATCCGCAGATGAGCTGCCCTCTCCCACCGGCGCGCCGGGTGTGCCTACGCGCAATATCGGCGGCCGCCTAGCCAAGATTAAGAAGATCCCGTGGGCCATCAAGGGCCTCAAGCACCTCGTGAGCAAGGAAGACGCTGCGCACCACGAGGCGCCTCAGCTTAACCTCACTCCGGACGAGGCCCGGTGGTTTACCCTTTCCCGCGTGGACTCTGCCACCGTCTCTACCGCAGGTGGCACCGGTGTGGCCTTCCGTAAGCGCGACCGCGACTTGGCCAAAGACCTCGTATCGCAGACCCGCGAGCTACTGAAGGAGATCGAGGAAAACTTCGATGACCTGCGCACTGAATACCGTGCGGCGCAGCCGGAGCTGACCTCGCGCGAGTCCTGGAAGAAGGTCTTTGATGCCCAATAAACTTTCCGTAGCAGAATCGCGCGTCCTCGAATCCATCCAGGGTGCGGCCTTTGACGTGCCCGGCGTGCTTCCCACCGCCCGCGGGCTGAGCCACTGGGGCGAGCATGCCCTGGGCTGGATGGGCAGCGCTGCGGTAGGGGCGGGCGTCGACAAGCGCCGCCGCGAGGGCTGGATCCGGGTGGGCGCTGCTGCTTTTCTCGCGCACGCCGCTAGCGTGGTGCTCAAGCGCATCGTGCGCCGCAAGCGCCCCGATTATCCGTACGTGCGCGTGGGGGTAAAGACTCCCTCCAAGCTATCTTTTCCCAGTTCGCACGCGACCTCGACTACTGCATTCCTGGTGGCGGCGAGCCGCCTTACCGGCTGCAAGGCGCCGCTTCTCGGCGTGCCAGTCATGATGGCATCGCGTATGGTCCTCGGAGTGCACTACCCAACAGATACGGCAGTGGGTGCGGCCATCGGCGCTGCTACCGCAGAGGTCGTGATGAAAGGAATGAAGCATGAGTGATGATGGAAACCAGCACTTTTTCCATTCGGAACCGCACACCTCTGGCGTAGATACCGGCCGCAAGCGCAAGCCGCCGAAGAATCTTGTCGATGGCATGATTAAGGCCCTGCGTCCCAAGCAGTGGGTCAAAAACGTCCTCGTGCTGGCGGCCCCCGCCGCGGCCGGCGCCGATGCCCTATTTCACGGCCGCGTGCTTGTCGATGTCCTCTTGGCCTTCGTCGTCTTCTGCCTCGGCGCTTCCTCCATCTACTTGATCAATGATGCGAAGGACTGGCGCGAGGATCAGGAGCATCCGACCAAACGCTTCCGCCCGATTGCCTCCGGCGTGCTGCCCATCAAGCTCGCCTATGTCATGGCCGTGGTGCTCATCTGCTTGTCCATCGGGCTATCCTTCCTTGCTACCGCTGGCCCGCAGCTGGCAATTGTGATGGCGATTTATATCGCGTTGCAATTGGGCTATTGCTTCGGTTGGAAGCACATGCCGGTGATTGATATCGCCCTGGTTTCCTCCGGCTTCATGCTGCGCACCATGGCCGGTGGCGTGGCTGCAGGCATCGAGCTTTCGCAGTGGTTCCTGCTGGTGGCGGCCTTTGGCTCGCTATTTATGGCCTCAGGCAAGCGCTACTCGGAGATCCTTCTTGTGGAGCAAACCGGCGCGAAAATCCGCAAGTCCCTGGAAGGTTATACGCCTACCTACCTGCGCTTCGTGTGGACGCTAGCCGCCACCGCGGTGGTTATCTGCTACACCCTCTGGGGCTTCGAGCTTGCTAACGATGCCCAGACCGGTGGCGTGTGGTACCAAGTCTCCATGGTGCCGTTTACCATCGCCATCTTGCGCTATGCGGCCGATGTGGACCGCGGCCAGGGTGGCGCTCCGGATGAGATTGCACTGGAGGACCGCACTTTGCAGGTTCTCGCTTTGGCTTGGCTCGCTTGCATCGCCATGGCGGTGTATATCACGCCGTTGTTCTAGACACAGCTGAATCGATATAGAAATTTTCCTCGGGGCTGATAAACTTTCTTCCCGTGCTTAACACCGACCACAAGAGTATCGCCCGCTGGAGTACCCCGGCGGTCGTTCTTGTGATCGGTGTTTTATCTTTGTGGGGCGGTTTTGCGCGCCGCTGGATTTCCGATGACGGACTCATTGTCCTGCGAACCGTGCGCAACCTCGAAGCCGGAAATGGGCCCGTGTTCAATATGGGCGAACGCGTAGAGGCCAATACCTCCACGCTGTGGCAGTACCTCATTTTCCTGGTGCGCTGGGTGACCCACGCAAACCTAGAAGGCATCGCCATTTACTTGGGGCTCATCCTGGCGGTAGTAGCAATGGTGGTCGGTACGGGGGCGTCGGCAAGCATTCGCTCTGGCGCTGTTCTTCCGGCCGGTGCGCTGGTGTATCTGGCCCTTCCGCCGGCCAGGGACTTCTTCACCTCGGGACTGGAGTGGGGCCTCTGCATTTTCTATCTAGCTGTGCTCTGGTCGCTATTGCTGCGTTGGTCGCGGCCGGCCCGCCATTCCAATAGCAATAGCGACGCCTACTGGCTAGCTTTCTGGGCCGGATTGTCTTGGCTGGTGCGCCCAGAGCTCGCCCTGTACGGCGGTCTGGTGGGAATCATTCTCCTCGTGTCTCATCGATCGTGGAAAGTTATCGCTGTCGCGGTGCCGTTGCCGCTGGCTTATGAGGTCTTCCGCATGGGCTACTACGGCCTGCTGACCCCACACACGGCTGTGGCTAAGTCCGCGGCTGACTCCGAATGGGGCAAGGGGTTTACCTACCTGGCGGATTTTGCCGGCCCATACTGGCTCTTCCTGCCGCTTATCGTGCTCGCCGTGGCAGGTCTATGGAAGGCAAACCTGCGCCCCACCGCGGTGTGCTCTACTGCCACCGCTATTTATCTCTTTGAAGGCACTGCGCTCATTCACACGCTCTACGTGCTGCGCGTGGGTGGAGATTTCATGCATGGTCGCATGCTTTTGCTCCCACTTTTTGCGGCACTGCTTCCCATTTTTGTGGTGAGCGTTCGAGCATGGATAGCCTCCGTGTTCTGTGCGGTATGGGCGCTAGTTATCGTTCTGCGCGGACATCCGGTGGACCGCAGCATCTACGAGGGCGAGATCTCCATCGTGGATGAGCGCGATTTCTGGACCAACGCGACCCAGCGTGAGGATCCTCCCATGCGGGCCGAAGAATTCCTCGGCGCCAAGTTTATGGAGGACTACCAAGAGGGCATCGACGAGCTGGAGGCTGGCGACGCCATGACCTTCCGCTATATCAAGGGGGAAGATAGGTTCTCGTGGACGGCGGCCCCCGCAGATCCCTCGCGCACCGACCCACCGACCGTTTACCTGCTCAATTTGGGCCTTTCTTCCATGAATGCACCGCTGGATATTCGCGTGCTGGACAATATTGGACTCAGCAATCCTTTGGCGGCGCGCCAGCCACGCATCGTGGGTGGACGCATTGGGCACGACAAGAGCTTGGATATGTCATGGCAGGTGGCAGACTCTGCCGTCGATATTGACGAGGTTCCGGCGTGGATTGATAAGTACGAGGTTGCCAAGGCTCGCGCCGCTCTTGCCGACGCCGATTTTCAGAAACTCTTCGCCACCTACAGGGATCCTTTAACTTGGGACCGTTTCTGGAAAAATATTAAATTCTCCCTGACAGACGGGCGGACCCTAGCCTTCTCCTCGGATCCCTCGGACTACCTGCACTAATTCCTTCAAATGCAGACTTTAGGGCCAACCTAAGTTACACTAACCTGTGACATTGTTATCGATCCGTGACGTTAACGATATACGGGGTTCGGACGATAAAGCTTAGTGACAATCACCGAGTAGTTTGGAGGAGAAAGATGACTGCTTCCATCAAGGGTCGCGTCCTTTCAGTCATCATGGCAGTTGCCGTAGCTTTGGGCTTGGCCGTCGTGGCGGGCTCCCAGCCGGCCGAGGCAGCCAACCGCGACTGGCTGCGCCGTGACGCCACTGGTACGTGTGAGTGGGACAAGGTTGCCTGGTGGGTCCAGCGCTGTGACGTGTGGTCCCAGGCCATGGGCCGCACCATCCCGGTACAGATTCAGCCCGCAAAGCGCGGCGGCAATGCTGCCCTCTATTTGCTTGATGGTCTCCGTGCCACCGATCGCACCAACGCGTGGGTAAACGACGTCAATGCTGCAAGGACCTACGAGCCGCACAACATTACCTTGGCTATGCCGGTTGGCGGTGCCGCTTCCTTCTATGCTGATTGGCAGGGGCCTGCGACCTACGATCTATCAAACCCCGTTAATTATAAATGGGAGACGTTTCTGACCAGCGAACTCCCAGGCTATCTGGAGCGAAACTTCGGCGTTGCACGTAACAATAACTCTATTGCGGGTTTGTCGATGGGCGCTGGTGCCGCGCTAACCCTGGCAGCGAAGCACCCGAATCAATTCCGGCAAGCGCTGTCTTTTTCCGGTTTCTTGACTACCACTGTTCCGGGGGCACAGACGTTCATGCGTCTGGCTATGTTGGATGCTGGTGGCTTCAATATCAATGCAATGTACGGATCGCTGTTTAATCCGAAGCGTTTCCAAAACGATCCGCTGTTGCTGATCCCTCAATTGCGTAACACTAATCTATATATTTCTTCGGCCTCTGGTATTCCTGGTCCTGGGGACAGCCATTATCTGCCAGAGCATCAAGCCGCTGGGGCAGCCTTAGAGGTCGGGTCTAACGTGACTACTCACGTGTGGGAAGGTGCTGCGCGGCTGCAAGGTCTAAATCCGACTGTAAGCTACCCAGCCCAAGGCCTGCACAACTGGGAACAATTTGGTTATCAGCTTAATCGCTCTAAACCTCAAGTTCTGAACGTGATGAACGCGTGGTAGCGCAGTAGTTCATTTACTAGAGTTGGTTGTTTGAACAGTGTCCTTATAACTAAAGGCCGACAGCTAGAGTTGAAGATCGCAGTACAATCATGGTCTCGCTATATTGAATTGGTATGAATCTGAATGGCCCTACGGGGTCGCCTCTTGCCACATCTGATTGAGTGGACACGGGTGTGGTTCTACGCGACTAGTCCGATTTTATTTGCGGTCATAGCCATCAAATTGATGGAGCAGTAATAGCACCACGAGTTCCGTCGTTTCGCCTTGTAGCGTGCGTACCAGATAAAAATTTCCTGTGGGATACGAGATGTTTTGAGGAGAACTTGGCTTAAGGGTCAAAATGTGTGTCTGGCTCGGCGTGTCGCTGGGATTGGATTTGGCCTTTTTGGATGCCGATTGAGTGGGTGTACACGGTGTCGATACCGTTGTCGTAGAGGGCTGGTCGTCCTGTTTCGTGGTCGGCTTGGTTCTCGGTGTGGGTCAGGATGGATACTTTGGCGAGTTGGTCTTGGCCCCAGTGGGACTGCTTGGCGATGCGTAGTGGCTCGTCGGGCAGTTCTGCTTTAGATAGAGCCACCACTCGAGCATTCGGCGTTGGCGTTCTCCGCGTCGTCCGCGGTTTGTTCTCGCTAGTAATTTCAACTGGGGGTTGATTCCGCCTTCGAGACTATTGGTGGTGGCTTATATTCGTGAGTATCAACGACTCCTTCAGGCGGGGTGAGGTAGACAAGCAGCAGGTCGCTACGCCAGGCTGTTGTAGGCCTTGCGCACGTTTGCATGGGCCAACGTATGCGTTCAATGGACTGTTTGGGGTCTTTGACGAGGGTCTTTTCCTGTAACCAGGTGCGGTAGACTGGGGCGAATCCATTCAGTTGTGCGCCCCCATTGGCTGGCTTGGTCGATAGTGGTAATGCGTGTGAGTTTGGGTGCCAGTTGGTAGATGGGGCACCCAGCATCAGTACGTGGACGTGAGGTGGTATGGTGGCGTACCACACGCTGAGCATGCACCAGGCAGCGTTGGATGACAGTGGTAGGCCAGCACTGTTTGATGGCACTAGCAGCTCCTTGCTCGCCGTCAATGACGGCGATTGAAGGCGCTGATATTCGTTCCAATAACTGTGTGTAGGCATGGGTGGTTTCGCGCTTGCACCAGTGGCAGGCAATGACGTGGTCTAGGGTGCCGGCCACGATTAAGCATCTGCTGGCGGTGTAGGTGCCGTCGATAAAGACTTGGTCATAGATCCGCCCGGTATGACCGACGATGAGGTCGGGAACATCTACAAGCCAGCACCAGCTAAAGCGTCGTTTCGTTGTTGAAGCACTGACACCATTTTGTGTAGCCAAAGCTTCCAGTGAAGTTGTGGAGATGCAATGTTCGATGAACTGGCTCAATGCGGCAGCTTTGGTGACATCTGGTCGGCTTTTATTGACTGAAACTCCGCAGGCCTTACACCGCCTTCGGGTAGTTCCTTTGCATTTGGTATCGCCGCCGCAGTGGCAACGTGGTCGATCCTTTGGCATTGGGCCACCAGACCACCGCCTATTACCACGGGTTGGCTACCACATCGTGGATTTCGCATCTGAAGCTCAGATATACGCCCGCGAAGCATATATCCTGCGAAACCCTACAGGTCAGAATCTAAAAATACCTGATCTTAGACATGCATTGTGACCCTCAACCCCCGTTTTATTCGAACAGCGTAAAGAGAGCGTCAAGGGAATTTTGGTATCAGTGGTAAAGCGCACTAGCAGTCAGTTAGCGCGTGTAGGTGCCATTCCGGTGCATTGAACGAAAAACGGCCCTACTAAGGAGCAGTGCACCGCCAAAGCGATATTCCAATGTGTCAACTCGAATGCATGCTTACAAACTAGCCACGCCTTCTGCTCAAAAGACGGAGGAATGTCCGAACGCTGGTCAAGCATTTATGGTTTGCATGTAGTGGAATCCGCGCAAATATAGTGCTCTAATGCGAGGAGATTTAGCAAGTAATGGGGACACATGGGATACAGCGCAGAAAGGGATTTCTAAAAAAGCTACAAGCTATACAGAATATCCCTGAGGAACTTTGAGATGACGTGTAACATTTTAACGAAAGCTGAAGAACTATAAATAGTGCCACTGCGGTACTTTCAAAGATTGGCCAGTCAATTTTAACCTTGAGAAGAGGACCAATGAAGATACGAAAAATTTGCGGTGTAATAGTCGCGCTCGCCATCGGGGTATCAGGGGTGCCAATTGCACAGGCAGCCCCTTCTTTACCATCGTTACCTCAACAAGCGCCGACGCTTCCCCCGTTGCCGCAAATGCCACCGCTTCCCCAACTGCCGCAAATGCCACCGCTTCCCCCGTTGCCGCAAATGCCACCGCTTCCAGCGGCACCAATAAACCTCCAACCAAAGCCTCAAGTGAACCAAAACGTTCGGGAAACCTATCTGAGCTTTGGCGACTCCGTAGCGGCCAACCCTACAGCACTAGACGTGGCGGTATACAAGACTAAAAAGAACGTCCCGAATCTTGAGTGGCCAACCATTCGCAATGGCTCCTGCGCACAGGATCCTAACAACTTTGCAGTTCAGGCTGCGAAGCGTACTGGCCTGCGCCTAGAGGACTATTCTTGTCCGGGAGCGACTGCATACGTCGAACCGCACGGAAATGATGCAATCCCACATGACACAGTTCGTCAGCAGGTTGAGCGAGCAATAGCGGATCGTAAGCTCGATGCGAATACGCGGCTGGTGACTATCAGTGCTGGAGTTAACGACACTTACCAGCCAAATAACTTGCCATCAATGACTACACAGCCCCAACGAATGGCTCGTTACGATGCGGCAATGACAGGTGCTATTAACCGTGTGAAAAGCGTCGCCCCCAACGCAAAAGTAATTCTTCTGGGAATCCCAGATGAAACAGATGGGCACAATCATACATGTGGCTCTAATCTTCTAGGGGTTACCAGTCACTGGTATTTCCCACTTGTGGCCTATTACCAAGATGAAGTGCGAGAACAGCAACGATTGGCCGCTCTGCATACGGGAAGTGAGTTTCTGGATATGGTCGCCGAGATTTCCGTTCAAAGTGGCAAGAATGGGTGCTCTAATGATCCTGGACGTTATGGTGCCTCGATCTTTGACGATTCACCGCATAAGTTGGCCGGGCATCTCACTGATGCCGGGCACGGATATTATGGTAGGCGTATTGCCGAAACTTATCGCTAAGGCATCCAAATGGGTCAACAGGCAGGTGATGGAAATAGCCACTAATTCCTGTCTATGACTTTTACTAGAAGAGACGGCAATTTCGTCATTGACACAGAAAGAACGACGATATGACTCCTGAGTTTGTATTCACACTGGTCCAGAACTATCCGCTCACGACGCCGCTGGTTCATCTAACCGGTACATTGCGTTTAGACAATTTCTTGGACAGAACCTTGAATGCATGGCCGAGCATTCAACAAGTATTTCAATTATTTTAGAAGTACGCCTTCAAGAGCCATTTAACGTAGCTGTACAAATTCCTATCTGTAAGTCCAACAAGGACTTCAATCCGAGACGTATTACTGCGATGTGAATTCAAAGAAGGAGCTAATCTAGATGACTGGCACTATCACCAACGCCTCGAAAAATGACAATAACTCAACTTGTTTGGCGGAATTGCCAGGACCCAAGGTTTACCCGTTTGTCGGAACTGCATATTCGGTTGACCCTAATAACGTTGTACAATCCGCAACTAAGCTTGCTAAAGAACATGGGCGATTTTATCGACAGGTAATCCCTGGGACAGAGCCTTTCTATGTAGTGAGCTCCTTCGCACTGGTGGATGAACTATCGGATGAATCCCGATTCCATAAATTAGTCCACCCTGCTCTGCAAGTAGTGCGTAATTTTGCGGGGAATGGACTGTTTACTTCTGAATATGATGATCCGGAGTGGGGCAAAGCCCACCGTATTCTCATGCCGGCGTTCAACCCGTTAGCGTTGCGGAGTATGTATGGTCAAATGACGGACATTGCGGACCAGTTAATGCTTAAGTGGTCCAGAAATTCTTCAGGAGCGGCAGTTGACGTTGCTAATGATTTCACTCGTTTGACTCTCGATACGATCGCGCTATGCTCGTTCAGCTATCGGTTTAACTCGTTTTACACCGAAGGTTTCCACCCGTTTGTCAATGCAATGGCAAGAGGCCTACATCATGCAGGCCGAAAGGCTCACGCACTTGAAATTCAAAAAAAGCTTGACTTTATTGGTCAACACCGATTCCAGGGGGACATTAAAACCATGGAAAATACGGTGGATGAGTTGATTTCAGAGCGGCGTCGGAATCCCAGCGCTGAGGGTGATGAAGATGTTCTCGACGTGATGATGAATGCTGAAGATCCGTCGACTGGTGAAAAGCTAAGCGATGAGAACCTTCGTTATCAGCTCATTACTTTTCTGATTGCAGGCCACGAGACTACCTCAGGACTTCTAAGTTTTGTGGTGTATGAGTTAATCAAGAATCCGGAAGTCCTTCAGAAAGCTCGAAAATTAACAGACAAGGTTTTGAATGGTCGCTTTCCTAAGTATGAAGATCTTAAAAATCTGGGATACATAGACCAGATCTTACGTGAAGGCTTGCGACTATACCCGACGGCACCAGCATATGCTGTGACACCTTATGAAACCACCACAATCGGCGAAAATGGAGGAACGGCTGGCGACCCTGTAACTGTTAATCCAGGCGACACTCTTCTTGTCCTTTTGGGACACATGCATCGTGATCCGGCTGTGTGGGATAGTCCTGAGGAATTTAGACCGGAGAGGTTTGAATTTGAAAGTGCAAAGAAAATTCCGCACAACGCCTGGAAGCCGTTTGGCAACGGCGAGCGATCCTGCTTAGGCCGTGCATTCGCCATGCAGGAAGCGACAATGGTTCTTGCTTTAATTATCCAACACTTCGATCTTGAATTCGCTGATCCTTCATACGAACTTACCATGTTGGATGGACTCACTTCGAAACCGAAAGATCTATTGATCAACATCGCTCCGCGAGAAAAGTTCCCGTACCGGGGTCGAGGCGGGGAGTCTGAGACCGAAGCAGGTGGGTCGATTTCCGGCGAGGAAAGGCTTGACAAGGTTGCGGTTGCCGAGCCAAACGGGCATAAGCTGCGGCTATTCGTCGGATCCAATGCTGGGACTTCTCGGAATCATGCGAAAAAACTGGAAGCGTTCGCTAATTCGCAAGGTTTTGAAACGGAGGTGGCTGACCTCGATGATGCAGTTGATGACCTGCACTCTGGAGACGTAGTAATAATTGCTACCAGCTCTTATGAGGGATTGCCGCCGGAGAATGCGAAGTCTTTTTTCAAGTGGCTGACCACTGGGGACTGTCCTGACTTAGGTGAAGTAAGCTTTGCCGTAGTTGGTAGTGGTAATTCCGAATGGGCGGAAACGTTCCAACGCGTGCCGTCAGTCATCGATCAGGCTATGGAAGCGGCGGGGGCTAACCGGCTCGTCGATAGAGGAGCTGTAGATGTTCGCGGAGACTACCTCTCGGATTTCGCGGACTGGGAAAAGCAGCTTTGGCAGGCTATTGGAGATCATCTTTCGGTAGAAATTAACAGCCAAGACGAAGCGAATTCAGTTCAGATCCAGTACATGAGCGAAGGTCGAGCAGATGCCCTGTCGACCGATTCGGAGAGCGAGTTTTTTGAGGCCGAAGTTCAAAAAGTTGTCAGGCTTTCAACCGCCGCAGATGGACCGATCAATGATAAGTACCGGGTGGATATAGAGCTACCTCAAGAAGTTAATTATTCTACAGGTGACTATCTTGAAGTACTACCGCGAAATCCAGAAGTTTCAGTAAATCGCGTTTTGGATCGATTTAGGCTGTCAAGCGAAGCCCGCATAAAGCTGAACGGCAAATCTACGATTCTTCCAGTCGGCCAAGTGATGGCTCTTACTGAACTGCTTACTAACTACGTTGAGCTTGCAACTCCAGTTAGTAAACAGCACATCGGCATCCTACAACGCAACTGTGTGTGCCCCCCGGAAAAGAAGGAATTGGAAATGCTCCTTGAGCCGGCCACTTATGCTCAGTTGTTGAGGAATAGGACCTCATTGATAGACCTCCTCGAGAAGTATTCATCAATTGATTTGAGCTTTGAAGAGTATTTGTCCCTCCTTGAGCCACTGAAGCCCCGCCGCTACTCTATTTCCTCCTCCTCTTTGGCGTCTACGAATCGGGTGTCCCTTACCTTCTCTAGGCTAGAGTCTCCAGCTTGGTCTGGAAGTGGAGTTTTTTCCGGTGTTGCCTCTAACTATCTAGCTGGACTAAAACCAGGGGCAAAGGTTTGCGTTTCCGTTGTTGGTGGAAACCCCCATTTCCGCGCCGATGACGTGGACAAACCAGTGGTGATGATTGGTGCGGGTACAGGGATCGCACCTTTAAGGGCGTTTATCGAGGAACGCGCGATTCAATCACGGAATAGTAGGCGTGCTGTGGAACCTGTACTACTCTTTTTCGGATGCCACGGACCAGATTCGGATTACTTGTATCGGGAAGAATTGGAAGTCTGGGAGAAAGACGGTCTAGTCGACGTTAGGACAGCCTTTTCTAGGCATCCAGAAATGAATTCTTCCCAAAATGAGGTGAAGTACGTCCAAGACAAAGTATACGAGAATCGTCACGAGGTAATGGACTATATTTCCAGGGGCGCGAGGGTCCTAGTTTGCGGAGATGCGACCAAGGTTGCGCCCTCGGTGCGTGAAGTCATGCGAACGATTGTTGGGGAACATCTCAACCTAGATGAAAGCGCTGCCGCCGCTGCAGTTGGAAAGATGGAACGAGAATCGTTTACCTATGTCACTGATGCATTTTCATAAAATTGCAACTAGGTAATTTAAGCCGTGAAAGGAAAACAATGTCAAAATACACACTGCAACCTAACACTCAGCATGGTGTTCCTAGGAAGGAAGTTGTTCGTCAGTTCCTTTACTTTCTTAACGTCATTCGGAAAAACAACATCTTTGAGTTCGGTTCGGCGCGGGAGGTAAGGTCCGACTTTGAGACTATTCGAAGGTTTGGGACGTTGGAAAGTGGCGCATTGGCGAATACCGCACGCCGTCACCCTGAACGTCTGGGCCTAGTTGATGATGACGGCGAGCTAACGTTTGGTGAGTGCTTCGAGCAAGTGACTCGACTAGCAACCGGACTTCTCAAAAACGGTGTGGAGGACGGAAGCAATGTAGCCGTCATGGCACTAAACGGGCGTGCTGCAATATTTCCGCTTTGCGCACGTCAGATGGCTGGCTACCATATTTTCATGATTAACGCCAACAGCTCTGGCCCTCAGATCGAGCGCGTGCTTGAGTTCCATGAAGTTAAAACCCTCATCGTGGACCAATGTTTCTACGAAAGGCTTACGGAGACTACTAAGAAGACGTGTCAGATCATTATTGGTCACGTGGAGGATAGCTCCTCCCTCCCTGAGGGTGTCCTTACTATGGAGGGAATCATAGAAGCCGGCAGTCCTAATTTGAGCCTCCTGCCCAAAAAGCCTACGAAGTCTCAGCATGTCGTGATGACCTCGGGTACCACAGGAATGCCGAAGGGAGTTGTACGCCGTCAGCTTAAGTCGCCTCAGGGTATTGGACCGGTTTTGGACGCTATCCCATGGCGCCGAGATATGTCTGTCCTTCTTACAGGCGTACTATTTCACTTCTACGGCTGGGGTAATATGCTGTTGTGCTTATTTACCGGTTCGACGATAATTACTCAACGCAATTTCGATTCAGCGAAAGCACTTGAACAAGTGGAACGGTATGGTGTGGATGCGTGGATCAGCTCCGCCTCTCGGCTTCGCGGGATGATAGGTTATTTGGATAAGAACGGTATTGACCGCGTGCCTGGCCTTGAGTTTGTAACGTCCTCGGGTAGCCCCCTCACCCCTTACGAGGTGCAAAAGGTAAATCAAAAGTTCGGCCCCATTTTCCACAATTGCTACGGTTCCACTGAAACTTCTGGTCTTGCGATTTCGGCAGCCGAAGACTTGGCGGCAGACCCAACGTTGACTGGTACTATTCACCCAGGCTCAATGATTGAGATACGAAACGATGACGGTCAAGTGGTTCCCGACGGCGAAGTAGGGGAGATTTTCGCCGGTGCCTACGACATGTTTGCCGGATATACCGATCCATCAATTGATATTAAAACTCAAAATGGGCTACTGCGTATGGGTGATCGCGGCTATAAGAAGGGAAATAAGCTATACGTGGGCGGGCGTGCGGACGACCTAGTAATTACGCAGTATGGTGAGAAGATTTTCCCTTCTGAGCTAGAGGACTTACTGATCCGAGACAGTCGTGTCGCAGAGGTACATGTACACGGCGTTCAAGATCCTGACTTTGGCCAGGCTCTCCGTGCCTACATCATTCGGGAAGACGGCGTGAGTTCGGAGGAGCTTACAGAAGATGAAGTTCGCCGGCTAGTCCGCGAGGGCTTGTCCGACGCGCACACTCCTCGCGACGTGTTTTTCGTTACTGATCTTCCTCGCAACCCAATGGGTAAGGTTATACGCCCTGAGCTTCCTGGCAAGTCGACAGCCTAGAGAGTTCAATTCGTCTGTGTAGGATGAGATTTTTCTAAGCCTATTCTCCCCTCTGCTTGCCTCCTGATATGAACCGGCCCCAAAAGTTGGACTGGTTTAATTCTAGGTGGTTAGACGTTCAAGGGCTTGATTCCGATAGTGCATCGGGGTCAGGCCCTTTAGTCGTTGTTGGATGGGTTCGGTTTTGTACCACTGGATGTAATCTTCGATAGCATGGGTGAGTTCCTCGACGTTGCTAAAATCTTCTCCGTGGTACATCTCGGTTTTAAGTGTCCGAAAAAGTTGACCATTACTGCGTTGTCGTCACAGTTGGCTTTACGCGACATCGACTGAGCACTGCCGTTGGCGTGAATCAAAGTACGCCAGGTCGACTGCTGGTATTGGAAGCCTGGGTAGGTGTGCATCATCCACCCAGCCTTCGGCGCACAGGCCGCAATCGCTTTTGTCAATGATTTTGACGATAAACGCTATCGACGGTGATTTAGACACGGTGTGAGGGACAATGGGACGGTCGATGAGATCCATTACTGGGGACAAATACACTTTGCGGCCTGCAGTCCTAAACTCGGTAACGTCGCTAACAAAGATGGTGTTGGGCTTGTCTGGAGTGAACTTGCAGTCAAACTTTTTGCCAGCAATGCGACGGATGGTTCCTGCGTAGGAAGTGAAGGGCTTGCGCTGACGGATTTTGGTCCGAAGGCCCATCTGGCGAATGAGCTTGTAGACGAGTTTGTGGTTGACCAGCCAGCCTTTATTACGCAAGTCCGGCAACACTTGCCGGTGGCCGTAGCGATGCTTGTTGCGCCCGATGCTTCCTAGGATTGTTTGCTTTACCGCAGCATGCTTATCTGGCTTTTCGAGTCGCTTTTGATCGTAGAAGAATGTCGCCCGTGGCATACCTGCCGCTGCTAGGAGGTCTTCCAAGCGGTGTGGCGGCTTGGGGTTAACGATCGCCTGTTTTTCAGGAGTGTCCCTGGTTTCTCAAGTACCGCAATTTTTTTAGATAGGCATTATCGGTTCGCAACTGGTCGTATTCGCGAGGCAATTTGTCTCCTTCAGTAAGCATCTTCGGGTTAGCTGCGCCTTTAGGCCTACCCTTCGGCTTGGGCTTTAACGCTTCATCACCGCCTTTTCGCCATTTCCGCGGCCGATCTCTGACCACCTGATCTGGCGACAGGCCAAACTCACGGACAAGATTGTTCTTTGTCTCGCCGGCGAGGTGGCGTTGGACAACTTCTTTTTGACCTCGAAGGAGTACTGCCGCTTTGAGGGCTTTTCACAAGACATAGCTTGCCATGGAGCAAGACTCGACCAAACAAAACAAGGACTGGATCAACGCGAACACCAACATGTTGAGCTGCAGCCTAGTAACCATAACTCGGGCCGCCAATTCTCCCGCTGCGCCACTGACAACGAACTACGTGCGCGAATACAACTGCTCCCCACTAGAGTAGGTAATTGATTTCTCAGGCGAAGTAATGGGGAGCAGTACAATACGGAAAGGCTGGGGGCTTCAGTTGGGAATACTTCTGAATGCCCGGGTGGTGGAAAATTATATAGTGGGGTCACTCTACAACCAGCTAAAACTACGAGCAATCTAGCAAGTTGCTCAAATTTTTCGAGATGCCGCCAAGATTAACCAGAGCGACTAAACTACACTTCTTCAACATAACTGAGTGGGGACCGTTGCTTGACGAGGGATTCGGTGGATTTCTCTTTCGACTGCTATCCACTGGTTGTTAAATTGAACAATTCATTGCTTAAAGGGGTATTTTTGACCCCGTACTCATATCACTATATGAGAAAGCCTGGAATGCTTGGGGCTAAGCATCAATCAACGCCGATGCAAGCTGCTACTCTGAAAAGCCCTGAAATGCCCGCATCCCCAAACGTTCTATCTTCTTTGCTTTGTGACGAAGAAGGCTGCCGTTTTTGAGAAGAACTCCCTTTTCATGTTTAGCTTAGCTACTTCTTTACGGGGTACGTCAAGTTTGGCGTGCTTGTCAATATCCAGGTCTCGCTAACTTGGCTGTCCATCGCTAGAGGAGGACCTCTGAGACCCGAGTTGGTTGATTGGTGTAGACTTCGTGAAGCTAGGCACCGTAAAATCCTTTCTCGCCTGGCTACACGAATGCCGCGGCCGCATTAACGCGTTTTGTAAACAGTCACCGCAACCAAAGGTCTCCGGCAGACGCATGAACGACCAGATAACCGCGCTCGGTGTTTACAATCTGAGGAAATCACGAGCCTCCGAACTACCTAAGGCTCGAATTGCTCGACTGTCTAGGCCAGTAGCCACTGAAATTTTCAACTGCTCCGCTCGGGCAGGAGGTTAGCGAACCTTGCGGGCGATTTCTTGTGCCATGTGTTGTTGGCCTAATGCGGTGGGATGAGCGATTAGATTGCCCTCGGGAAGCCCGTGGAAGTTGGAGTTTCGTTGATGCGGCGGTTTGCACCAACCTTCATCGTCATTTGGGGGGCTGATGTAAGTCGTGTGTGACTCCAAAGCTGCCTGTTTAAGCGTATAGTTCACCTTAGTGAGAAAGCTTTCAATGTATCGTCGATCGCTTAGGGAGAGAAAGCCACTTTCTGGGCACGTGTGCTCTGGGGTCGCGGCTGTGTAGTAACCTGTGAAGAATATTTGGGCTGCCGGTGCGCGTCTCTTTACATCGTTGGCTATATCGATCAGTCGCTGTTTAAGATTCCTGCCAGTGAAATCGGGGTTGTAGATACTTCCATCTGTTACAGGCTCGGCGAGGGGCGCGCACTCGGGTAGTCCGGGAATTTGAACGTGGGGTGCGCAACTAGCAAAAAGGGCGGCTAGGCCTGCGTCGTTTCCCCCGAGACTAATGGTGACTATTTTTGTGTCGGGGGTGAGATGTTGCTTCTGAGGACTTGGAGCGGTGAGAGGCAGAGCGTGATGTTGAGGGTTGTCATATTGGTAGGTAAACGCCCAAGCGCAGGTGGCATCGTCGAGCTGGAGGTTGAGGAGCTCAGCTAGTCGGTGGGGGTAGTTGTCTCGGTCCCTGACGCAGGCCGGGGTGCTCCCCGGAGCAGGCCGTGTGATTGTGCCCGTGGAGGCGTAGGAGTCCCCGAGTGCTACGTATTTGTCTCCTGGTCGGAGGGCTTGAGCGGAGGGTGCTAGGGCCGTGGTTGTAAGTATTGCGGTTAAAAGTGCGGCAGTGATTCTTTGGGCGTGCAAGAGTCTATCCAATGTACTAGGGAAGAAAAGCCTAGGCCTTTGATTGTTTACTCGGAACTGGCGGCATGGGGCTATTTTGCAATGTTTCGTCCAATGAAACGGCCGTATTCGTGTGTGCCGTGGGCATTGAGGTGGAAAGGCAGGTTTCCTGGTGCTGGTGGCATGATGTCGACGAGATTTACCCACCATCGGTCTGGGGAGCAGGCGTCGTGTCCTTGGGACATCGGCCATGCGTCGAGGAAGGTAGCGTTGTTTTGTTGCGTGACTTCACGGAGTGTGTTTTGGAGGCGCTGTTCGGTGCCAGCGGTATTACCGGCTGGGATGGGTAGTGGGTTTGATGACCCCAAGCCACTGTTGTAGCAGGACATGTTATTGAAAGATACATGTGGGTAGCCGACAACAGTGACTTTAGCATTTGGAGCATGGCGATGTGCTACGTTAATGGCGTTACGCAGACCGCTTCGGATTGCGCGTTCCGAAGCAGCAACATCAGACCCGTATGGGTATGTATCGTTGGCGCCTGCGACAATGACTACGTTTTTGGTCTGTGGGTTGAGATCGCCGCGTTGTGCGGCAGTTCGAAGCGTGTCTTCAATGTGTATACCGCCAGTTGCGAAAGAGGCGCCTGCGCATTGGTACTGATCCACGTGGGCGCCCCCAGAAGCGATGGCTATTTCATTGGCAATGGAGCCGTCGGTGACGCAGCCTACTCCGGTATTTGTCTTGACTTTGGCTTTATTTTGCAAGAAATCGGTGAGCGTTGGGTTTGCTACCACGCTGTCTCCGGTGAGGACAGTGTTGCCTGCTACTGCGGCTGTTGCAGTGATATTTCCGGCCATGAGAGCTGCGGCTGCGATGGAAGTTGCAACCATTTTAGTGTGGAGTCGCATTCTTAGGTTCTTCCTGGGATTGTCGTCTGGTTAACGCTTTTGAAGTTCGCTGGTGATGATTCTGGCCATTCCGTCGTGTCCGATATCTGTCGGGTGCATAGGCATGACGGAAGGTGCCGCTTGAGTTTTCAACGCTACAGTCCAACGCTGAGTGGCGTCAGGTTGGCAAGTGTCGTGGGTCTTGGCCTGGTCATAGAGGTTGATGAAGTTGGCTCCTAAAGCTTGTGCTGCGCGTCCGATTTCACGGTTGAATTCGGCTTCCGCATTAGTAGCACCTGGGAAGGAGATAGGCACAACTCTGATGCCATCGTTAATCGCGCACAGCGTGTCATTTACAGTCATTGGCAGGTAGTTGACCATAGTGATCCGCGCTTTGGGGGCAACTCGGCGGATTTTGCCGAACTCTAAGCCAAGCAGCGCTCGATAGTTGGATCCTTTAGGAATGTTTGGGAGGGTGGAGTTGGCTAGGGCATCTATGTGAGTGTCTGGCTGAAGGCCCCCATACATGAAAACGACTTCTTTAGTGTTGAGTCCGATATTGCCGGTACGAATAGCGTCATATACGTAGGCGTCGACCGAGTAGCTGGTCCCGTTACAGGAATAATCTGCGAGGGTGTAATGGAAGTTATCGGCGGTTTGATGCGCCCAGTTCCGTTTGTCATTAAAGCAGGGGTGGAATTGGATGTAGGGCTTGTAGGGGCTTGTAGATGCGCGGCTACCAGGTGCTCCGCCGTTGGCGGTAATAGAATCACCGAAGGTAACCATTTCCTGCCCTTGGCTTGCGTTGGCAGTTTGGGCGAGGGAGAAACTCGCGGTGAGGGCGATGAAGCCGGCAGCTATCCTGTTTTTTATATTTTTCATGGTCTTAGGGATCGGGAACAATAGGAGTGTGTGAGGTTTGCTCATCACCCCGACAAACGTAGTGCTTATACAGAGAATATCCAACTCTGAGGTGCAGTAATTCCTGTTATGGGGGGTGAAAATTGGTAGCCGTGTGAGCTTAGAGGCTCTTGAATCCGAGTCTGTGAAAGTATCATTTTTCCGTTTGTGACAAGTGCGAGTTTCCCGGCCTAAGTGTTTTGAAACAGTAACGCGTGAATAGGCGCTGATGCACCGGTGTATATTTAACTAGCAGAGGGAATAGGTAGGGAATAGGTGCAACGGGAGTGCGCGAACGCTATGAAATACTGCAACGTCGCGTATAGAAAACCGGTTTTCCGCTGACTTGCAACCGTCGTCCGAAACGATGGCCGTACGGCCACTGACAGCCAGTCAGAGGAGGGGGAATTAAAGAGCGGCTCAAACGCATCGCATTGGGGAGGAGATCGACAGGGAAGACTGTCCGAATGGTGCCTCCCCTCGAAAACGCGATTGTCTAACGACTTGATCCAATTCGACATGTAGTAGAGTTTTGGAAAAGAAAACTGGTTAAAGTCGACAATCTTCTACGTCCATGCTGTACTAACCGATTGCTTCGCTTTTCATAAGATCTGAAAGAACCTATGGCCTAGCAATAGGCGCCCAACCTGTAGCACGCCAATCAAGAGGACGTTTTCCCTAAAACTAGATGATAAAAGATTGCGGGTGGGAGGCGCATGCCTAAACTAGTGCCGTGCTGCAGGAGCTTTCAATATCACTAGCATGTGGTAAGGTGCCGAGTGTTAAATGGGGGGGTAACCGCCCAAAACACTGCCTAGTGCGCTGAGATCCAGTTCGGAAGACTGAAAGTCGTTCAGTAGCTCGGAAGAGCCAGTCTCGTTGAGGAAATTCGAGGAACCCAAGTCGCCGAAAGAGGAACCGCCAACCTCAAGGTTAACCTCTTCTGGGTAAGTCGGAGACGACATTGGTGGAAGCTCCGGGAGGTTTACTTCCGGCAAAGATATGTTCGGGAGCTTAATTTCTGGGAAGTTTCCTCCAGAAATGTGAACTAGAAGGTCTTTAATGGGACCAGAAACGATTTCGTTGATTTGAAGCAGTACGGCCATAGCCATTCCTTCAATCGTGGGGATAGTACTGGGTGGTACGTTCACAGGTGTTACAAAAGGGTGCAACAGTTACGTCTCATATGTTTTTGCGTCAGTACAGGTTCCGAGAAGCTACGTGGGCTGCTTCTTAGTGGCATTCAAGCCGGACATAGGTGTTGGATCTGGATGGGGGGCATTGGCCTGTCGCTTGGCATCAAATAATCATTAAATAAACGATCCTTAAATTATTCGTTTACTGGGGTTTCGGGGAGTTGTAAATCCTGCGTAACTAGCCCAATCTAGAGCCGAGTTCGTCGCTCCATAAGCTTGCGTGGGTTGTGATCCGCGACTATACAGGGGCCCATGTTCGCTATTGAGAATCCAAGCACAGGCAAGAGTGAAGACAAGTTTGAACGCATCGATGATTCGCAGCGCGATGACATCCTAGACCGTTCCACCGCGGCCTACGATGCATGGCGTAGTACTCGCATCGAGGAGCGTGCCGCGGTTTTGTCCCGCGCTGCAGACCTTTATGAAGAGCGCATCGATGAGTTGGCAGACCACATCGGTCGTGAAATGGGCAAGCTGACCCGTTGGGCGAAGGCTGAAGTGCAGATTGTTGCCGATATCTATCGCTACTATGCCGAGCATGCGCACGAGCTGCTCGCAGATGAGTACCTGCCGGCTCAGAACGCGCACAAGACCGTGGTACGCAAGGAGCCGATTGGCCCATTGTTGGGCATTATGCCGTGGAACTTCCCGTACTACCAGGTAGCCCGCTTCGCAGCTCCTAACCTGCTGCTGGGTAACACCATCGTGCTCAAGCACGCTTCCATCTGTCCGCTGTCTTCCCAGGCATGTCAGGACATCTTGGAAGAAGCTGGTCTGCCGAAGGATGCGTATATCAACATTTATGCTTCCGGTTCCCAGATGGATGCTTTTGTAGCGGATAAGCGCATCAAGGGCGTTTCTTTGACCGGCTCCGAGGGTGCAGGCTCTGCCGTTGCTAAGACCGCTGGTGAAAATTACAAGAAGTCCGTGCTGGAGCTGGGTGGCAATGACCCATTCCTGGTTATCGATGATGAGAATCTGGAGTGGGTATTGGATCAGTACAACCTGATTCGCATGTATAACACCGGCCAGGCCTGCAATGCGCCGAAGCGCCTTATCGTTCTAGAGGACTTCTATGACCGCACTGTGGAGTACCTGGAAAAGAAGATCGGGGACATGAAGGTCGGTACTTATGATGAGGAGAATGCCGATATCGGTCCGCTGTCTTCCATCGGCGCCCGCGATGAGATTGTGGAGCGCCTCGAAAAGGCCGCGGCCAACGGCGACGCCAAGATTCGCGTAGGCGGCAAGAAGATCGATCGCGAGGGCGCCTACATGGAGCCTACCCTGCTTACCGACGTCGACCCATCCGCCGACGTAGGCTGCAACGAGATCTTCGGCCCAGTGGCGATTGTGTACAAGGCCAAGGACGTCGAAGAGGCCATCGAGATTGCCAATAACTCTGAGTACGGTCTGTCTAGCTCCGTGTGGGGCACTGACTTGGATGCTGCGTTTGAAGTAGCCAACCAGCTCAACGATGGCATGACGTTTGTTAACGAGGCGTCGGTAACCGCAGCAGGCCTGCCATTCGGCGGCGTGAATCGCTCCGGCTATGGCCGCGAGTTGGCGCGCTGGGGCGTAGGCGAGTTCGTCAACGAGCACCTGTACCGCGTGAGCGGACAGGATAATCCGGGTAATTCCCCGGCAATGTAGCGGCGTGTCTGTCTAGCGTAAGTCTCAAGTTCAACTTAAACTTGAGTACACGATAGACAGCTCACGCCGTAGGCATCGGTCCGGGGGAGGGGAACCCTCGGAAAGGTACCGCGGCAAATCTTCAAGGACGTTTACCTATGCGCAAAAGCACTTCCCCGAGCAAGGCTCGCAAGGGCCTTGCTGTGGCCGCAGTACCTACCGCCATCGCCGTGGGTTTGGCCCTGCTGCCAAACGCCACCGCACAATCTTCTGTAGGCGATCTCTCTTCCGCAATCGGCGGCGATTCCAGCCTGTCCGATCATTTCGCACCGAAGGATCCACCCGCCCGCACCCCGCTGAACACCGAATACCCGGATGTTAAGGGCCTGCCGGAGGGCGTGAAGATCAACCGCGTGGAGTACCTAACCAACCGCCACTTGATGGTCTACATCAAGTCTGCGGCGATGCCGGACAAAGAGCAGAAGGTGCAAATCCAGCTCGCCCGTGACTGGTACTCCCACCCAGAAAAGAAGTTCCCAGAGGTATGGGCACTGGATGGCCTGCGTGCACGTGACGATGAGTCCGGCTGGACCATTGAAACCAATATTTTGAACCAGTACGCCGACCGCAACGTCAACCTGATCATGCCGGTAGGCGGCGAGTCTTCCTTCTACTCGGACTGGGAGCAAGCAGACCGCGGTAAGCACTATATGTGGGAGACCTTCCTGACCAAGGAATTGATCCCGATCCTGGACAATGAGTACCGCTCCAACCACAAGCGCGCGGTAACCGGCCTGTCCATGGGCGGTACTGCCGCGATGAACCTGGCTGAGCGCAACCCGCACCTGTTTAGCTTCGTGGGTTCTTTCTCCGGCTACCTCGATACCACTACGCGTGGCATGCCGGAAGCCATCATGGCTTCGCAGCGCGATGCCGGCGGTTATGATTCCCGCAAGATGTGGGGCCAGCCGGGCTCCCAAAACTGGATCGACCATGATCCAAAGCTGGGCATTGAAAACCTGAAGGACATGAAGGTATATGTCTCCGCAGGTTCGGGCAAGGATGACTTTGGCAACGCCAACTCCGTGGCTAAGGGCCAGGCAAACCTCGCTGGCATGGGCTTG
Organism: Corynebacterium nasorum; assembly: GCF_022345765.1. Lineage (NCBI taxonomy): Bacteria > Bacillati > Actinomycetota > Actinomycetes > Mycobacteriales > Corynebacteriaceae > Corynebacterium > Corynebacterium nasorum. The sequence goes on from NZ_JAKRDR010000005.1 coordinate 64,026, forward strand.
GAGGTCATCTCCCGTATGTCCACCCAGACCTATGTTGATTATGCGAAGCGCGCCAAGATTGACCCTGTGGTTAAGTTCCGCCCATCCGGCGTGCACAGCTGGGAATACTGGCAGTTTGAGATGCAGCAGGCATGGCCATACATCGCAGATGCATTGCAGATGGACAAGGCCGACCGCGGTGCGGACTGTGAGGCAATCGGAGCCATCGCTAAGGAGACCAAGAGCGGCGTTATTGGCTCTTGCTTGAATAATGAGTACGACGTCGCTAAGAAGGGCAAGGCCCAGGACTTCGAGTCTGGCACCGCTTACTGGTCTCCAGACACCGGTGCGCATGCCCTCTTCGGCCGCATTGGTGCTCGCTACGCCGAAATCGGCGGACCAACCTCCTGGCTTGGCTTCCCGAAGACCGGCGAGTCCAAGACGCCAGATGGCAAGGGCCGCTTCGTGCACTTTGAGCACGGCTCCATCTACTGGTCCCCGGAGACTGGCGCTTGGGAGATTACCGGCGATATGTTCCAGGCTTGGGGCAAGAATGGCTACGAAAAGGGCGACCTGAAGTACCCGACCGGCTCGGTAAAGAAGGTTGGTGAGGGCTACATGCAGGAATTCCAGGACGGAATCCTTACCCGTAACCCGGATGGCTCCAACCAGGTAGTACACGGTGCTATCGGCGCCAAATACAAGGACATGGGCGGCGCGGAGTCTGCGCTCGGCTTCCCGACGTCAGGAGAGAACGCCGTCAATGGCGGCTTCTTCCAGACCTTTGAAAAGGGCAGCATCTACTGGTCCCCGAAGACTGGTGCGCACTACATTCTGAAGAGCAAGATTATGGACCGCTGGGGCCAGGCTGGCTGGGAGCAGGGCGAGTTCGGCTGGCCTACCTCTGACTACTCCGAGATTGCCGCTGGTGGCTTGAGCCAGGAATTCCAGCACGGCAAGATCAGCGAGGTTCTGGGCCAGGTTCGGACCGAGAAGAAGTAGTCATGCGCAAGCTAGTAGTAGTGGGCGCGGCGCTGTGCTTGACCCTTGCGGGGTGCGGTTCTGCCACGGTGGATAGCAAACCTTCGCAAGAGACCGAGGTCGCGCCCCTCGAGCGGGAGTCGGAGGCCCCTACCTCTGCGGAAGAGACATCCTCTAAGTCGCAGGAAGACCGCGGTGCGCGTGAGATCTCTGAAATTCCCACCGCCGAGCTGCCGGAATCGGAAGCCAAGTACCTAGGCAGGCTAAAAGACGCCGGCGTCAACGTTGATGGCGTAGAAGATCAGCTCCTCGGCGCGGGCAAAGCAGCCTGTGATGAGAATGATGTCACCCTCTCTGCGGTCGCCGGCCAGCTTGTTGAGCAACAGCGCACCACGATGGGCTTTGAAGAGCTTTCTAAGCTGATTACGGATTCCGCACGTACAGGGATTTGCTAGGTTCACCTGGTACAACTAATCCATGAGAAAAACCATTACCGTTGTCGCAGTCCTCGTCGTTTTAGCTGTTATCGGCGTGGGCGCGTCGCGTTACCTCAATAGTGGAACGGATGACTCCCCAGCTCCGCATTCCACGGAGCAGGCTGCGCCACCGCCGCAGCAGCCCGAGTGGTGCCCGCGCGTGGAGTTCATTTCCGCCCCGGGTACGTGGGAATCTGCGGCTGACGACGATCCCCTTAATCCTTCTGCCAATCCGCGCTCGTTCATGCTGTCTATTACGAAGCCATTGCAGGAGGCCTACGGGGAGGACGTGAAGGTATGGACCCTTCCTTATACCGCGCAGTTTAAAAACATCAATGCACAGCATGAAATGAGCTACGACGATTCCCGCAATGAGGGAACCGCCAAGATGAATGATGAGCTGCGCAGTGTGCATGAGAGCTGCCCGGCAACCAAATTCATTGTGAGTGGCTTTTCTCAGGGGGCGGTCATTGCAGGTGACGTTGCCGATGAGATCGGTGGCGGCCAGGGTGCAGTGCCGGCGGAAAGCATTGCAGGTGTGGCCCTTATTGCAGATGGTCGCCGCCAAAATGGCGTTGGCCAAAACCCAGGCCGCAAGGTCGGCGGCGTGGGTGCGGAAATTGCCCTCCAGCCGGTATCCGGTTTAGTTCAGCCCATCGTTCCGGGTGCGTCCATGCGTGGTGCGCGCCCGAATGGGTTCGGTAGCTTGGCGGATCGGACCTTCCAGATTTGTGCGCCCAATGATTCAGTCTGTGATGCCCCGCCAAACGTGTCTAATGCGCTGGAGCGCGCGCAGGGTTTGATTGCCGCGAATGGCGTCCATGCGCAGTACGCCTCTAATAGTGGTGTCATTGATGGCACGACGGCTAACCAGTGGGTAGTGGGCTGGGCCCGACAGCTTATCGACGCCGCGTAACAGCAATTCCCCACCCTCCGATAGTTTTATTAAAGAAACCATTCACTTAAGGAGATTCCATGGATCTGAAAGCGCAGATGGGGCAATTCCTAGCGCCCGAGTTCAGTTTGGCCCAGCTGGCAGAAAGGCTCTACCAGGCGGAGACTGACCCAGACCGTGTGGTTATGCGCCAGTGGATCTACGGTGAGGAAGAAACCTGCCGGGAGCTTAGCCGCGCGCAGGTCAATAAACGCATCAAGGTGGTGGCGGCGCGACTGCAGCAGGTAGCAGATCCGGGCACCCGCGTTGCCATCTTGGCTGGTAATTCACCGGAATACGTCTTTGGCTTCTTGGGTGCACTGTACGCGGGTATGGTGCCGATTCCGCTTTATGACCCCAATGAACCGGGCCACGCGGACCACCTGGAGGCGGTATTCGGTGATTGCGAACCGCCTATCGTGGTGACGAATCGTGTTTCTGCCGCCGCTGTGCGTAAGTACTTCTCTGCCCAGCGTGAGCGCCCGCGGATTATTTCCCTCGATGCTCTTCCTGATTCCTTGGCTGGTTCTTGGACACCCGTGGAGGGAAGCGCGGAGGACACCGCTTTCCTGCAGTACACGTCTGGGTCCACTCGGACCCCGGCCGGCGTGGAGCTCACCAACCGAGCGATTATCACCAATGTTGCGCAGATCTTCCAAGCACTGCAATTGCAGATGCCGGCTCGCATCGTCTCCTGGCTGCCAATGCACCACGATATGGGCATCATTTTGGCCGTATTCGTTACCATTTTGGGCTTGGACTTCGAGATGATGACCCCACGCGATTTCATCCAACACCCAGACCGCTGGATCCGGCGTTTGACCGCCGGCGAGCAAGCTACGTACTCCGCTATCCCCAACTTTGCGCTGGAACTGGCCGCGCGCCATGCCAAGGATGCTGATTTCTCGCACGTAGCAGGCATCATTATCGGCTCAGAGCCGGTAACGGAGGCGGCCGTGGATTCCTTCTTGAATGCCTTCAGCGTGGATCGTTCCGTGCTGCGCCCGTCCTATGGTCTGGCAGAGGCGGCGCTTATTGTATCTACCCCGCAAACCGACAAGCGCCCAGTCATCTCCCACTTCAATCGTGCCGAACTGGCCGCGGGACGCGCCATCATCGAGGATAAGTCCGACGCGACTGTGGCCTATGCGTCCAATGGGCAGTGCGTGCCGCATCAGCACCTTGCCATCGTGGACCCGGAAACGCGCGCTGAGGTCAAGGACGGCGTAATCGGTGAAATCTGGGTGCATGGTCCCAATATGGCTACCGGCTACCTCAATCGGCCTGAGGAAACCGCCGTGACCTTCCGCAATACCTTGGGTGAGCGCCAGCAGGACGGCCTGCCAGAAGACGATTACTGGATGGCAACCGGTGACCTAGCCGCCATCGTGGATGGTGAGCTTTATATCACTGGCCGCCTGAAGGACCTCATCGTCATCGCTGGGCGCAATCACTATCCGCAGGATATTGAAAGCACCGTACAAGCAGCGTCCACGCAGGTGCGACCGGACTCCGTTGCCGCCTTCTCTGTGGAAGGCAAGGATTCTGAATCTCTCGTATTGTTGGTGGAGCGCGCCGATGATGCGCAGCCGGCCGGCGATGCAGAGGCGTCCGCAGTCATCCGCACCGCCGTCACCTCGCATCATGGAATTACGCCAGATGACATCGTGTGGAAGGCCCCAGGGGAAATCAACCGTACTTCTTCCGGCAAGATTGCGCGCCGTGTAGCTAAGAAGAACTATGTAGGGATCTGATTTATCGCTAACAAAGTGACAAAATATAGCGATATACCCTCTTGCCATTTAATAACTTCTCGTAATGAAAGACCTTTTATGACCATCGAGCAACTGCGAGCATGGCTGCGTGACTGGGTCGCCCAGGCCACCGGTGTTTCCCCAGAAGAGATCCTAGATTCCAAGCCCCTGGAAAACTATGGTCTTTCTTCGCGGGATGCTGTAGTGCTATCTGGCGAACTGGAAAATCTACTCGGTACCCGCCTCGATGCCACCGTGGCATACGAGTACCCAACCATCGAATTGCTGGCAAATCGCCTGTTGAACGCTCCAGCGCCTCAGCCTGAGGCGCACTCTCCTCGCATAGCGCATGGAGCCGATGTCGCGGTTATTGGTCTTTCGGGCCGCTTCCCGGGTGCAAAAAATGCCCAGGAATTCTGGTCCATGCTGGCCGAATCCCGCGCCGGAACAGGTCCACTGCCGGTAGGACGTTGGTCCGAGTACTCGGCGGACCCTGTAATGAGCGAGAAGATCGCCCAGCAAAATACCGATGGTGGCTATATCGAGGATATTGCTTCCTTCGACGCTGAATTCTTTGGTCTTTCTCCACTCGAAGCCGCCAATATGGACCCCCAGCAGCGCATCCTGTTGGAGCTGGTGTGGGAAGCGCTAGAAAACGCTGGTGTTCCTGCCAACGAGCTGCGCGGCACGCAGACTGGTGTGTACATGGGCTCGACCAATAATGACTATGGCATGCTCATCGCCGCCGATTCTGCCGAGATGCATCCTTATGCGCTGACCGGTATTTCTTCGGCTGTGGTGGCCAATCGCATTTCCTATGCCCTGGATTTCCGCGGCCCTTCCATCAATGTGGATACGGCCTGCTCCTCCTCCCTCGTAGCCGTCAATCAGGCGGTGAAGGACTTGCGCACGGGAAGCGCGGACGTGGCGCTGGCCGGTGGCATAAATATCCTCGCCGCTCCCCACGCGTCGACGGCGTTTTCTGAATTGGGCGTTACCTCTCCGACGAGTGCCATTCACGCTTTTTCTGACGACGCCGATGGCATCGTGCGCGCCGATGCCGCTGGTGTCCTCGTCCTCAAGCGTTTGGAGGACGCGGAGGCGGACGGCGACGATATCTTGGCTGTCATTAAAGGCTCGGCCGTCAACTCCGATGGGCACTCCAATGGCTTGACCGCCCCGAATCCGGAGGCACAGGAGGATGTTCTCCGCCGAGCTTATGCCGATGCGGGCGTGAATCCGCAGGACGTGGACTATATCGAAGCCCACGGCACCGGCACCATCTTGGGTGATCCGATCGAAGCTTCCGCTTTGGGGCGGGTGCTCGGCGCCGGTCGTGGCGCGGATGCGCCGATTTTGCTGGGATCTGCCAAAACCAATATCGGCCACTCCGAATCTGCTGCGGGCGTGGTGGGCCTTATCAAGGTCATCCAGGCCATGCGCAATGATGTGATTCCGGCGAATATCAATTACTCGGCGCCGAACCGTTATATCGATTTCGAAGCCGAGCGCCTGGAAGTAGTCGAGGACCCGCGCGAGTGGCCCGAATACTCCGGCCGCAAGGTCGCTGGCGTATCCGGTTTTGGCTTTGGTGGCACCAATGCGCACGTCGTGCTCACCGATTACCGCGGCACCCCGGCCGAGCGCGAGCCGCAGCTTTCCACCGACACGGTCGCGTTGCCGGTCTCTGGCCTCTTGCCATCGCGCCGGGCACGCGCTGCGGCCCTGTTGGCGGACTTCATTGAGGCGGAAAAGCCCGCGCTTGTCGACGTCGGCCGTACCGTCGCCCGCCGCAATCACTCCCGCTCTCGCGCCGTCGTGGTGGCTAGCTCCGCCGAGGAAGCAGTCAAGCGCCTGCGCCAGGTGGCCGAGGGCAAGGTTTCCGTGGGAATTGCCGCTGCGGATTCCCCGCAGGTGCCGGGTCCGGTATTTGTGTACTCCGGATTTGGCTCTCAGCACCGCAAGATGGCCAAGGACATGATTGCGCTCTCGCCACAGTTCAAGGCCCGCTTGGAAGAGCTAGATAAAATCGTGGACTTTGAGTCCGGGTGGTCCATCATGGACATTGTCAACGATGATGCGCAAACATATGACACCGAGACTGCTCAGGTAGCCATTACTGCTATCCAGATTGCAGTGACGGACTTGCTGGCCTCCTTTGGTGTGCGCCCTGCCGGTGTGATGGGCATGTCCATGGGCGAGATCGCAGCGGCCTATGCCGCGGGCGGTATTTCCGCCGAGGACGCTATGGTAATCGCCTGCCACCGCGCGCGGTTGATGGGTGAAGGTGAGGCGTCGCTAAGCGATGCCGAACAAGGAGCCATGGCCGTAGTTGAGCTCTCTGCCGAGGATATTGCCGCGCTTGATGGAAACATCGAGCCTGCCGTGTACACCGGTCCAGGTATGACCACCGTGGGCGGCCCGCGCCAAGAGGTGCTGGACTTGGTGGAAAAGCTCGATGGCGAGGGCAAATTCGCCCGCGCTCTCAATGTGAAGGCGGCCGGGCACACTTCGGCCGTAGACCCCATCCTGGGAGAGTTGCATGCTGCCATCGCAGGTATGGAAGCCAAGCCGCTGCACACCCCGCTATTTTCCTCCGTCGATAAGGGCACGGTCTATCGTCCTGGAACCACCGTGCATGATGAGGATTACTGGCTGCGCATGACCCGCCACTCGGTCTACCTGCAGGATGCCACCGAGGCGGCCTTCGCTGCCGGGCACAACCAGCTGGTAGAAATCTCGCCAAACCCGGTTGCGCTCATGGGGCTCATGTCCACCGCCTTTGCGGTAGGCAAGGCCGATGCGCAACTGCTGTATGCCCTAAAGCGCAAGGTAGATCCCACCGAGTCTCTCCTCGACTTGCTCAGCAAGCTCTATGTCGCCGGCATGCCGGTGGACTTCGGTGCGGTCTTTGGCTCTGGCGCACGCGTAGAGGCTCCCTATACCCAGTTCAACCGCCAGCGCTTCTGGACCAATGCCCGTCCATCGGCTGGCGTTTCTGGCCTGCCGGGCGCACGCGTTAACCTGCCCGAGGGCAAGGTTGCTTTCTCCACCAATGCGGACCAAGCGCCATCCGCCCTGGCCATCGTCGAGGCTGCGGCCGAGGCCGTCAAGCCAGGAGCACGCATCATCGCCACCGAGGAACACGCCGATTTGCCACCGCACGGCGAGGTCACCACGGTGGTAAATCAGTCCATCGGCGGTATGTCCGTGGCTGTCTACGCTGTTCGTGGTGCACAGACAGAGCTGGTGGCGGAAGGCTTTGCCTCCGCTTTGGATTTGGGTGCGGCGCCTATTCCAGGCGTGGCTGAGGTTCCTGAAAGCGCGCCTGCAGCGACGGAAGAAGTCGATGCCGTGCGCTGGGATCCCACGGAGGAAACCGTGGAGGACCGTCTCGCGCTCATCGTTTCTGAGTCCATGGGCTATGACGTCTCTGACCTGCCGCGAGAGCTGCCGCTCATTGACCTGGGCCTGGATTCCCTGATGGGTATGCGCATTAAGAATCGCGTGGAAAATGACTTCCAGATTCCGCCGCTGCAGGTGCAGGCGCTGCGCGACGCCTCCCTGGCGGACGTCATTGCCATGGTGGAAGAGGCCGTAGCCGGCGGTAACGTAGATACCAGCGAGATTGCTTCCGAGGACACTCCTGCGCCAGAAGAAGATGAGCCGGGCCAGGGCGTGGGTGTTGCCCCGCGCGATGCCTCCGAGCGCATGGTCTTTGGCACGTGGGCTACCTTTACCGGCAAGGCCGCGGCGGGAGTGACCTCTGCACTGCCCAAGATAAGCGACGAGGTTGCTAGCAACATTGCCGAGCGCCTTACCGAACGTGCAGGCATCGAAGTCACTACCCAGCAGGTCCACGAGGCTGAGTCCTTGGAGAGCCTGGCTGACTTGGTCCGTGAGGGACTAGAGACCGAGGTAGAGGGCAATATCCGCGTGCTGCGCGAGGCCGACGGCCCCGCTGTATTCATGTTCCACCCAGCCGGTGGCACCACGGTGGTCTACCAGCCACTGACCCGCCGCCTGCCCGAGGATGTGGCTGTCTACGGAGTCGAGCGCATCGAGGGTTCGCTAGAGGAGCGAGCCAAGGTATATGTCGAGGACATCCTGCACTACGCTCGTGGCCGCAAGGTCGTGCTCGGCGGTTGGTCCTTCGGCGGCGCGCTGGCCTACGAGGTGGCCTACCAGTTGCACAAGCGCACCCAGGACTCGGTAGAGGTGGCGTTTATTGCGCTGCTAGATACCACCCAGCCATCCCACCCGGCCCCGGATACCCCGGAGGAAACCCGTGCTCGCTGGGAGCGCTACGCGGCCTTTGCCAAGAAGACCTACGGGCTGGACTTTGAACCGCCGTACGAGATGCTCGAGACCATGGGCGAGGATGCGCTCATGACCATGTTGGCGGAGTTCCTCGCTACTACCGACGCCTCCGAGCACGGCCTAGCCGCGGGCGTGCTAGAGCACCAGCGTGCCTCCTTCGTGGATAACCAGATTCTGGCCAAGATTGACTTCCACCGCTGGGCCGATGTGACCGTGCCGGTTCTGCTTTTCCGCTCCGAGCGCATGCATGACGGTGCGATTGAGCTGGAGCCGCGCTACGCTGAGATTGACCCCGACGGAGGTTGGGGAGTTATCGTTAAGGATCTAGAAATTGTGCAGCTGCAAGGCGATCACCTTGCAGTACCGGACGAGCCGGCCATCGGCATCGTGGGCAAGCATATGAACGAATGGATCGAGGAGAAGGTACGTGGCGGCCAAGCAGACAACCGCTGAGAAACTCGCTGACCTGCGTGAGCGTCTGGATAAGGCGCAGGACCCGGGAAGTGAGCGCTCGCGCAAGCGCCGCGACGAGGCTGGACGCACCACGCCTCGCCAGCGCATCAATGAACTGCTAGATGAGAGTTCCTTCGTCGAGACTGGTTCTCTGGGTAAGACCCCTGGTGACCCTGAGGCCATCTATTCTGATGGCGTGGTCACCGGCTATGGCCGCATCTCCGGCCGCCCAGTGTGCATCTACGCTCACGATAAGACCGTCTACGGTGGATCTGTCGGCGTGACCTTTGGCAAGAAGGTTACCGAGGTCATGGATATGGCCATCAAGATTGGCTGCCCTGTCATTGGCATTCAGGATTCCGGCGGCGCCCGTATCCAGGATGCGGTGACCTCGCTGGCCATGTACTCCGAGATCGCCCGCCGCCAGCTGCCGCTGTCCGGCCGCAGCCCGCAGATTTCCATCATGATGGGTAAATCCGCCGGTGGCGCTGTCTATGCCCCTGTGACTACGGACTTTGTGATTGCCGTGGACCAGGAAGCGGAAATGTATGTCACTGGCCCCAACGTGATTCGTGAGGTCACCGGTGAGGACATTACCTCCGCCGAGCTGGGTGGAGCTCGCCAGCAGGAGCTCAACGGCAACGTTTCGGCCGTCGTTCCCTCTGAGGAAGACGCCTTCGACATGGTGCGCGATCTCTTGGACCACCTGCCGCTAACGTGCTTTGATGAGGCCCCGGAATTCGCCGCGCCTTCCGACGCCGACGTGGCCGAAGACGAAGACCTCAACTCCTTCATGCCGGATGACACCAATGCCGGCTACGACATGATGGATTTGTTGACCCAATTGGGCGATGACGAGGACATCATTGAAATTCAAGAGAACTTTGCGCCCAATATGATCACCGCCTTTGGGCGCATCGATGGCAAGACGGTGGGATTTGTAGCCAATAATCCCATGCACCTTGCAGGCTGCATTGATGCGGACGCCGCCGATAAGGGCGCACGTTTTATCCGCATCTGCGATGCCTACAACATTCCGTTGGTCTTCGTGGTGGATACTCCGGGCTACCTACCAGGCGTAGAGCAAGAAAAGGTCGGCCTTATCCACCGCGGCGCCAAGTTTGCTTTCGCCGTGGTAGAAGCCACCGTGCCCAAGGTTTCGCTCATCGTGCGCAAGGCCTATGGCGGTGCTTATGCCGTGATGGGGTCGAAGAACCTCACCGGTGATATCAACTTGGCGTGGCCAACCGCGCAGATCGCCGTTATGGGTGCCGCAGCCGCCGTGGTGATGATCGCCGGTAAGCAGCTAGACGCAGCCGAGACCCCTGAGCAGCGCGAGATGACTAAGAAGATGTTCATGGACTTCTACGATGAGACCATGACCGCTCCCTATGTCGCCGCCGAGCGCGGCTATTTGGACGCCATGGTTCAGCCGAGTCAATCCCGGTTGGCTCTCCGCCAAGCGCTGCGGCAGCTGGCAACGAAGCAGGAAAGCGACCTGCCGAAGAAGCGCACCATTGCCCCGATGTAACGTCATGTGCTTGGATTAGCGATAGGAATATAAAGTCCCAATCCTAGTCAAGGAGTTATTTATGATTCTATCTAGCGCTGTGGATCTCATCAGCGAGATCATTGGTTTCGTAGCCGATATCCTCAATCAAGCAGGCGTACCGGTAAGCTCCAAGTAAAACGAGTAAAAAATAAGGAGGGTTCAACCCTCCTTATTTTTATTTGCGGGCGAAAAGCCGCCAGCCGAAGAAGAATAGCGCGGACATGACGGTTGCCACGATGAGGAAGCTCCAGTGCGGTAGCCGGCCATTGACCAGCATCCACAGGGCCATGCCGCCCACGATGGTGCTTAGCCAGACGACGCCGCCTTCCTTCCACTTGCCCTGCACCTTGGCGGCCAGGATGATAGCCCAGCCGATGAGCGCGCCGATGGCCCATGGCCAGAAAGCATCAACCCAGGTGGAAAAACTTAGTCCGCCGTGGGCGAGACGGGCGGCCACAGCAAAGAGCATCAAGGCGATGATATCGATGACGGGGGCGATTCTCATGCGTTTTCCTTTCGATTCAAGGCGGCGTAAGTAATGCCCTTGCGAGCATAGTGCCAGAAGTAGATTACCCAGCCAATGATGGTGATAAGGGCAAAGGAAATCAGACGATAAATGATTGCCGCGCCGGTTGCATCCACCGCGGTCATACCGGTGGCAACCAGGGTGGCGATAATGGCGGCCTCTACCGTGCCCAGGCCGGCGGGCGTGACCTGGGCGGAGCCGGCCAGCTTGGCGGTAAGATACGCTAGCGCCACACCGGCCATCGTCGTGGTGTCCTCTCCCGCGTGCAGGGCGGGCAGGTGGCCGGTCACGGCCCACACACAGCCCCACAGCGAGACCATATCGATGAGGCGGTTGGCCAGGGAGTAAAAGGAAACCCAGGCGAATTGGCGGCGGGTGAGGTGGACCTCTTCCAAATTTTTGACCTGATCCACGAGCGCTTCGCGCTTGGAGCCCTTAATGAGCTTTTGGCGGTTGAGCCAGCGGATGATGGTATCCGGATGATTGGTCAGCCAGAACAGACCGCCAGAAAGCGCCAGCATGAGCACCAGGGTGCCAATGAGGGACCACAGAGCCATGTCGGCATTGAGGAAGAGCACGCCGCCCAAGCCGATGAGCACGAGCCACATCGTGGAAATTGCAGAGGACAGCACGAAGAACCAGCCACACAGCATGACGGACGCGCCCCACGTGCGTTGCACGTAGAAGGTGAGAATGGCGGAAAAGGCTGGTCCGGCCGGAAGAGTGGTTGACCACGCATTAGCGGCTAACGTCAGTGCTGCGGTTTCTGAGGCCGGTACCTTGACGCCGCCGGCGCGAATGAGCAGACGCATGACCTCACCCATGGCGAGTACCGCCGCGATGGAGGCGACGATGACCAGTGCTATCGCGGCCGGGTTGGAATTGGACAGCCGCGAAAAGCCTTCGCGCAAGAAGTCCAGCTCATCGCGGAAGACATAAACCAAGACCAGCAAGACGATGAGCGAGAGGATGAGGCGCAGCCAATTCTTCACTTACTTACCCCCTTCGAGGCGTTGTTTGAGTTCAGAGAAGGGAACAGTCTTGCCGCGGTGGGTGGTACCGCCGGTCAAGGTGGTGGTGGCGTGGCGCAGCCAGCTAGGGGCCCACCAGTTATCCTCGCGCAGCAAGTGCATGACGGCCGGGACGAGGAGCATGCGGACAATGGTGGCGTCGATAAGCAGGGCAAAAATCATGCCGTAGGCAATGTATTTCATCATCACGATATCGGAGAAGCCGAATGCGCCCGAGACCACGATCATGATAAGCGCCGCTGCGGTAATGATGCCGCCGGTATGCGCGGTGCCGGCTGCAATGGACTCGTCGGTGGAAGCGCCGCGCCGGCGAGCCTCCACCATACGGGAGACCAAAAAGACCTCGTAATCGGTGGACAGGCCGTAGACAATGGCGATGATGAGCACCAAGATCGGGCTCATGAGCGGGCCGGGCGTGAAGTTGAGAATGTCCGAGCCCAAGCCGGCAACGAACATCAACGTCAGGATGCCCAGCGTTGCGCCAAGAGTTAGCAGTGTCATCACAATGGCCTTGAGCGGCAGTACAAAGGAGCCGAAGACTAGGGCCATGAGCAGGAATGTAGCTAGCACCACGTAGAGCGCCATCCACGGCAGCGTGTGGAAGAGCGCATCGAGGGACTCCACCTCCATGGCGGGAGTACCGCCCACGTAGAGGTTCACGCCTTCAGGGGCCTTGACCTTTTCCAGCTCGTGCACGATCTTCGCGTAGTCATCGCGGTCTTCAATGCCGGCGGAAAGGACGGTAGTGCCGTCCTTGGTGGCGGTCGTCGGCGCCATGGGCTCGGTGAGGCCGTCGAGGCCGCGGACCTGCATGACGACGTCGACAAGCTGCTGGTTCGAGGCATTTTCCACCACGAGCTTGACCGGCTCTGTGCGGAAAGCTGGGAACTCTTCGTTGAATTTATCCTGCGCCACGCGGGTGTCCTGGTCGGGCGGCAGGTAGGACTCGTTGATGCCGCCAAAGGTAATGCTCATGATAGGCAGGGTGAGTGCGATGAGCAGGCCGCATACGGCGATGGTCAGTCCGCGGGCATGGCGCATCGCCCAGCGCGGAAGCTTATACCACCAGGTGTCTTGAATCGTGCGTGCCGTCCGAGAGGCGCGGCGTACAGACCAGGTATCGATCTTGGGGCCGAGCATGCCAAAAAAGGATGGCAGCACGGTGACCGAAAGGAGCGCGGCCAAGCCGACTGCAGAAATGGAACCATAGGCCACGGACTTGAGGAAGGCCTGGGGGAAGAGGAAAAGGCCAGAGAGCGCAACGGCAACCATGGCTGCAGAGAAAACCACGGTTTGGCCGGCCGTTGCAGTGGTGGTGGCCACGGCTTCCTCAGTGGAGCGGCCCTTGTCGAGCTCCTCGCGGAAGCGCGAAACCATAAAGAGGCCATAATCGATGGCTAGGCCGAGCCCCAGCAGCGTGACGACGGCCTGGGCAAAGACATTGACCTGCGAGAAGCTGGCCAGGATGGACAGGATGCCCAAAGAACCCAAGATGGAGAGACCGCCGACCACCAGCGGCATGCAAGCCGCAACGACGGAACCAAAGACCACCAGTAAGAGGATGCCTACCAGTGGCAGCGCAGCCTTTTCGGCGCGGGAGATGTCATGGGACATTCCCTCATCCAGGGCATCTGCAACTGCGGTAGCGCCCGCGATTTCTACTGGGGCGGAGGTATCCGTCAGCGCGCCTTCGATGGCGCGGAAATCCTTCAGCGTCTGTTCGTCATCGCCTTTGAGGCCGATGGCTGCGAAGGCGAGGGAGTGATCGTCATTGACCAGGTTCGGGTTCTTCGTGTCGAAGTAGCTGGTCACCGAGTCAATCTGGTCCGGGTACTCCGCTTTTAGCTGCGCCAAGTGCTGCTTGGCGGCGTCGAAGTTCTCATCGGGGGAGTGGAAGAGCAAGATAACATCGCCGGAGTTATCGCGGCCGAATGTTTCCTGCTCGATCTGGGCCGCGCTTGTCGACGCCGCATTGGGATCCTCCCAGCCCTCCTGGCTCATGCGATCTTCGAGCTGCATGCCAAAGCCGATGAAGAGCGCAAGGATTGCGGCGACGATGATGGCGGGGATGAGCCGGCGGTGCGCATAGGAAAAACGTCCCCATTTTTCAAACATTGGGGCAGCCTCCTAGCGGTTATTAAGCAGCGCAGCCAGGGGGCGGAATGGCTGCAGCCATGCACCACCCTCCGGCAGGTTATCCAGATTCACACGCGGTAGCGGCTCGCGGAATACGCCCTCGATATCCTCCAGGTCCACAAAATTGATATCCGCGTGGCCTACGGCCCATGCGGCATGCTCGTGGAAACCGAGGACCGTCACTGGAATCCCCGCGGCGATGAGCTCCTCCAAAGGCTCTTGGAAGTTTTGGCCATCGGCGGAGGCGACAATGACACCGGCCAGATCCGCACGAAGATTGTCGATGTGGTCGAGCATATCCGGATCTACGTCATCGTCTTCGTGGATCTTGGGCTTGGCAAAAACACCGAAACCCACGTTGCGGATGGCTTCTACCCATGGGCGAATGACATCTGCGCCGCCGAGGGTCACATTAGTAAAGACATCGGCGCGCGGTTCCGCATCAACGTCCTGGGCAAGGTGTACCAGCCAGCGGCCGATGGCGTCGAAGCGCGGGCGGTGTGCGGCGGTGGGGCGGCCGCCGAGCAGGGAGCCTAGGCCCATGTCCATATTGGGTGCATCCCAGACAAGCAGATAGGTGCTCATTTATTTCTTCTCCCAGAGATACTCCGTAATCACGTGTTCTTTATCTAGGCCCTTGCCTTCAAACTTGGTGATGACCTGACGATCTACCAGCTGCGGGCACTCCGGCCATGGCCAGCCCTTGTAATCCAGGCTTGGTTCTACTTCAACTAGTTCATCGATCCACTCGGCATACCCGGCGTGGTCGGTAGCGACGTGCAGCACACCGCCCTTCTTTAACCGGGAGGCAAAAAGATTGAGGGTGCCCGACTGAATAATGCGGCGCTTGTGATGGCGCGCCTTTGGCCACGGATCCGGGAAGAAGACGCGGATTCCGTCGAGGGATTCCGGTTCAAACATGCGCATCAAGACTTCGATGCCATCGCCGCGGATCATGCGGATATTTTCGATACCCTCACGCTCAATCTGGCCGAGCAGCTTGGCAAGGCCTGGTTTGTAGAGCTCGACGGCGATGATGTTGGTATCGGCTTCTTTCGGTGCCATGGCAGCGGTGGAGGTGCCGGTACCGGAACCGATTTCCACGATCGTCTTGGCGCCGCTGCGGCCGAACCAGGAAGCGAGATCAATGACCTCGTCTTCCAGCACGCGTCCGAGCTCCGGCCAGCGCTTTTCAAAAAGTTCATGCTGGTTATCGGTGAGCGTTCCGCGGCGGAAAGTGACGTTGCCTAGGCGCGGGTAGTCAAGCTCGTTGTGGAAAACGGCGTTGAAGTCGGTTTGTGGCGGGCGGCCAGGGGGCATTTCCCCAGCGCGGGTGTTTTGAGAATTATCTGTGCTATTCATTGCGGCCTATTTTCCCCTGCTTAGCCCCGCCAAGCAATACGCCGCGCCGAGGGATACATGTGGCGATGACATCCCGGATATAACCAGTGGGCCCAGTTGGGGGTGGTAGAAGATCGTTTCGAGGCGGAAAAGTGGGACAATGAACCCCCAGAAAGGGGGGGTGGAAAAGGCGATTTTTAACACATTACCTTCGTATGCGCTTGGTGAAGTTCTGGTTAACGTGGTGGATATAACCGGTGTAGCAAGTTCTGCGCAAATTATTCGGGCGAGCACGTTAATCTTGAGGTGGAAGGCACAGTTGGGGCTTTTTGCTCCAATTTTCACACCCACCCTCAGGAGAATTACTAATGACCGCCACTATCCCAGGGCTCGTCGGAGAGCTGCCGACTAAAAATGAAAAGCTTATCGGCTGGATTAGCGAGAATGTTGAGCTTTTCCAGCCGGACCAGGTGGTCTTTGTAGACGGCTCCCAGGACGAGGCTGACCGTTTGGCCGGCGAGCTGGTGGAAAAAGGCACGCTTATCAAGTTGAACGAGGAAAAGCGACCTAACTCCTACTTGGCTCGTTCCAACCCTTCCGACGTTGCACGTGTGGAATCTCGCACCTTCATCTGTACCGAGAATGAAGACGGCGCTGGCCCTACCAATAACTGGGCTCCGCCTGCGGCGATGAAGGAAGAGATGACGGAAGCTTTCCGTGGCTCCATGAAGGGTCGCACCATGTACGTGGTTCCCTTCTGCATGGGCCCGATTAGCGATCCGGAGCCGAAGCTGGGCGTGCAGCTGACTGACTCCGCCTATGTTGTGCTCTCCATGCGCATCATGACCCGTATGGGCGCGGAAGCCCTGGAGAAAATTGGTGCTGACGGCAACTTTGTCCACGCGCTGCACTCCGTGGGTGCCCCGCTGGAGCCGGGTGAGGAAGACGTGGCATGGCCATGCAATGACACCAAGTACATCACCCAGTTCCCTGAAACTAAGGAAATTTGGTCCTACGGTTCTGGCTACGGCGGCAACGCCATCCTGGCTAAGAAGTGCTACGCGCTGCGCATCGCTTCCGTTATGGCCAAGGAAGAGGGCTGGATGGCCGAGCACATGCTCATCTTGAAGCTGACCAACCCAGAAGGCAAGAAGTACCACGTTGCAGCCGCCTTCCCGTCGGCATGTGGCAAGACCAACCTGGCCATGATTACCCCAACCATTCCGGGCTGGAAGGCTGAGGTCGTCGGCGATGACATTGCGTGGCTACACCTGCGCGAAGACGGTCTCTACGCCGTAAATCCGGAAAACGGCTTCTTCGGCGTGGCTCCTGGCACCAACTACGACTCCAACCCGATTGCCATGCGGACCATGGAGCCGGGTAACACCATTTTCACCAACGTTGCGCTTACCGACGACGGCGATGTCTGGTGGGAGGAGATGTCCAAGGAGGCACCAGAGCACCTCATCGACTGGACCGGTCAGGACTGGACTCCGTCTTCGTCCACTAAGGCTGCACACCCTAACTCCCGCTACTGCGTGCCGATTTCCCAGTGCCCGAGCGCCGCTCCAGAGTATGACGACTGGCAGGGCGTAAAGATCGATGCCATCCTCTTCGGCGGCCGCCGCAAGACCACCGTTCCGTTGGTCACCCAGGCTTTTGACTGGAACCACGGCACTATGATTGGTGCCCTGCTGGCCTCTGGCCAGACCGCTGCAGCAGAGGGTAGCGTTGGCACCCTGCGCCACGACCCGATGGCTATGCTGCCGTTCATTGGCTACAACGCCGGCGATTACCTGCAGCACTGGATTGACATGGGTGAAAAGGGCGGCGACCGTATGCCGTCTATCTTCCTGGTTAACTGGTTCCGCCGCGGCGACGATGGCCGCTTCCTATGGCCGGGCTTCGGCGAGAACTCTCGAGTGCTCAAGTGGATCATTGCCCGCATCGAGGGCAATGTTGAGGCCGAGGAGACCGTCGTAGGCCACACCGCTCGCGCCGAGGACATCGACCTCGAGGGCATCGACTTTGATATCGAGGATGTGCGCGCTGCTCTCGCCGTCAACCCGGAGGACTGGGAAGGCGATATGCAGGATAACGCCAGCTACCTCAACTTCCTAGGCTCCCGCGTGCCATCTGAGGTGTGGGACCAGTTCCACGCCCTGAAGGAGCGCGTAGAGAACGCCTCTTAAAATCAAGGCTCCAGCTAGCCCCCAGCGACACCATTGTTGCTGGGGGTTTTCGCATTGCCTTACCTAGATATAAAAAGTAAACAATAAGTTAATCTTAGTTAATAAAAGTGAAACTCTTTACCAGTAATGGTGAAAAAGATATAAGAATATGAAAATATCTGAAATGTCCAAATAGGGGCTTTCATTTGTCAATCATGGTAGTTCCGTCAACGGCCACCAGTACGTTGACTCTGGCTGCCAACCAGCGAATACGTGGGCCCGTGCGCAGGCATCATCTCGTTGGCTCGGGGCGGATGGCGCTTATTACCGCTTGTGTTAATAGAAGGTAAGCGTCACAAGGGTCGTCGTCATGGGCGACCCTTGCTTTAGTTAAGGAAGTATTTCATGAAAGAAGGCGTTAGCCTTTCTCAACGAATTCTCGCCGCATTTTGCGTACTATCCGCATTGTTCTTGGGGTACTGGGCATTTGCGATGACGCAGTCGGAGGGAATATTCGAAACCGGCTCTTTTATCAACGTCGGATCCTATGGTGGTCAGGGCTCTGAAATTCTTGCTGCACTCGATGAGGCTGCGCAATCGAAGGGTGAACGCATTGCAGTGGAACTCGAGCAACCGGACCATACCGACGTCTACGCCGCTGGGGACTTTGGTGGCACCTGGTACAACACGATTGCGCCGGGCAGTCCAGTTCACATACACGATCTGACGGAATTACCGGATAAAGATCCGCGTCAGCTCCTACAACTGTCCGGGGGCGAGGAATTCAAAAATACAGTGTATGGAATTCTGGATGCCCACAGCGCGCAGCACCAAGAATTGGAAAGCCTAGAATGGTCGTTCCTTTTCACGGATACCGCGCTAGCTGGGATTTATTTTTTGATTCTGGCTACGTGTTTTGCTGTCGTCGTGGCCGGTGCGATCGCGCGAACGAGAGATTATGCCGTGTGGCAACTCATGGGACTATCGCCTAGGGCCATATTTGCACGTGAGTTTCGGCGTTCTTATGCAAGTGCATTTCTTGGTGCACTGGCTATCGCGGCGGTGGTGCTGGTGCTGTGCGCAGTATTGGTTTCACCACGTGTGATGCTAGGGATTATGCGCTACTCGGCAGTATTTCTGCTTCCGCTTCTCGTGGTCATGGTGGTGGCATTTCTCCTGACTGTATGGGCGTGTAAAAAGCTAGCGTTGAGGGAGCGGCTCAAAGGGAAGCTGCCGCAGCGCAGTACCGTGGCTGTTATCGTCTTGCTGAAGCTAGTACCTTGCATTGCAGCTGCAGGACTTATAGCTCCAGCACTCAACCACCTGCATGAAGTAGAGGTGCAAAAAGGCGTTGGTAATTTCTGGAAGCAAGCTGATGATCTGCAGCTCCTGGAACTTTCAGGGGCGCGTGATAGCGACGGCATCGTAGATTCAACACACAAGTTAGCAGAGCTTGCGCGGGCTAAATCTGCGGTTGGTCAGTTTCAATATGTACAGTTTTCTGAGGACACACCGGCAGAGTTCGGCGGAGTCGGCCGGGATATGCTCAGTTTCAATTACACGGCGGCAATGCGTTCGGTGGAAGGCCCACTGCGCGAGAAATTGCAGAATAATCCGCCGCACGAGCCCACAAGGTATATTCCGCGAGGACTAGAAGGCAGTGCAGATTCGGTCCCGAAGGACTTCTATTGCAGCGAGCACGAATGTCCAGTGGAAATCCTCGATAGTGATGACTTCGACGTAGCTACTTGGCAGATAGATGAAACTGGTTGGGGCGAACAGATAAAAACTGCGGGGCCGGTGATGACCATCTATCCGGACGACCAGCTGCCGTCAGATAGAACCATTGTTGCCGGCATGACTCAGAATGGCACTGGCTTTCTGGGTGAGGTTCCGCCTGAGCTTCGCGATGATCCGGACCTTAGCAACTTCGTTTTGAAGACCAACTCGGCTGCACATCTTTGGGCCAAGGGAAACGCGTCGTTGCGTGCCGATACCGTTGCGTTGGTTCTCGGTGTCATTGCTGCGGCTTTGATTGCGCTAACCATGGCGGTCATTGCGGGCTTTTTGTATCGAAAGCTGTTTGCACAGCGGCTTCGCGTGTACCGGTTCATGGGAATTCCCATGGCTCGTGCGTATCGGTACTTGTGGCTTGCTGACGCCGCAATCTGTTGTGTCACCATAGGTTATTTATGGTTCAAAGGCGGCCAAGCACGAGAGTTGGAACGGATGAATAGTATGCCCGCCGTCGTCGCCCAGCTGAAAGTAACGCCAGAAGCAATGGCCTACGGGATTGGGCTTTCGGTTCTTGTGGCTGTCGTTTCGGTAGTGACAATGGTGCACATCTCATATCGGGTAGGAAAGAGATAGAAAAATGAATGAGGCCGTAATAAAGATTCGGGAAGGTCGTTACTCCATTGCTCAACGCACCTTGTGGTCGGGAGTGGATTTAGATATCGCGCCGGGACAAGTAGTGGCCTTAACTGGGCCTTCGGGGTGCGGGAAAACCACGCTATTAAATTGTTTAGGCCTTCTAGACTCGCTCAGCGGCGGAAGCATGGAAGTGCTCGGTCACGATGCTACGCGTATGAAAGAAAGGCAGGCGCGAAAAGTACGCCGCCACGATATTGGCTATCTATTTCAGGATTTTGCACTGGTCGATACCGATTCGGTTGCCGATAATTTGGCCGTAGCATTGCCTCCTAAAACTCCGCAGGCTAAGAAGACTGAAATTATTGCCGGTGCGCTGGAGCAGGTGGGCCTAGCTGGACGAGAGAAGGAGAAAGCATTTTCCTTAAGCGGCGGCGAACAGCAGCGAGTTTCTTTTGCCCGCATCTTGGTACGCACCCCGAGTCTCATCTTGGCGGATGAGCCAACTGCGGCCCTCGACAGTAAGAACAGTGACCGCGTGCTGTCCCTGCTACAGGAACAAGCCGCCGCTGGTGCTGCGGTCATCGTGGTTACCCACGATGACCGAGTCCGAGATCAATGTAGCGAGGTATTCGATCTCAGCGCGTATTGCCATTGAAACTCTTAGGTTGCAATACCAATGTCAGGTTAGAAACCGCGAATTCCCGCACACCTGGCACGCGAGTTAGCCACCAAGCCCAGCTAGGGTGGTAACGGGGGAAGGCGAGTTTGAGCGCGCCGGTGCGCTGTGCCCAGTGGAGGCCGGCGGAGCAGGGGACGTCGAAAAGCGAAGTGCCAAAGACATTCTTGGGCGGGTGACCGTGGCGGCGGGTGTAGCGATCGCGGGCAAACTCGCCGCCCACATAGTGCTCCCACAGGCCGGTCTCGTGGCCGCCGAAGGGGCCGAGCCATACCGTATAGCTCAGGATAGTCAGGCCACCCGGGCGGGTCACGCGCAGCATCTCCTCGCCCATATCCCAAGGATTGGGGATGTGCTCAGCCACGTTGGAGGAATAGACCACGTCAAAAGAGTCATCGGCAAAGGGAAGGTTGGTGCCGTCCCCGCGCACCGAGTTGCTCAAGTGGATGCCAGCCGCAGACATTTCGCCGGCATCTGGCTCTAGTCCCACATAGTGGGCCCCGCGCCGGGCAAAAGCATCCGCAAAATAGCCCGGTCCGCCGCCCACATCGAGTACCCTCGCCCCGGGAAGCTGCACGCCCAGGTCGCGGCCGAGGTTATCTACCAGTGCGGCCGTATCTTCCGCTAGCCCACCGTAGAAAATCTCGGGGTGCGTCTGCTCAAAGCGAAAGGAACGCAACAGCTGCAAGGAGCGACGCAGCGTGGCCATCTCACGGGTATGTCTCATAACCCACTAGGCTAATACCTCACAATGAAGATTCTTTTACTATGCTGGCGCGATTCCACCCACCCGCAAGGCGGGGGCTCGGAGCGTTACTTGGAGCGCGTGGGCGAATACCTCGCGGCGCAGGGCCACGAGGTGGTTTTTCGCACCTCCAAGCACATGAATGCCGCGCGCCGGGAGGTGCGCGACGGTGTGCGCTACAGCCGCGGCGGCGCCAAGTTTGGCGTATATCCACGCGCGTGGGCCGCGATGCTGGCCGGCCGTTTGGGGCTGGGTGACCTGCGCGGCGTGGATGCGGTAATCGATACCCAAAACGGCATTCCTTTCTTCGCCCGCTTGGTATCTGGGGCGCCGACGGTGCTGCTTACCCACCATTGCCATCGCGAGCAGTGGCCGGTGGCAGGTCCCCTCCTGGGCCGCCTCGGCTGGTTCCTTGAGTCCCGGGTGGCTCCGCGTGTGTATCGCGGGGCTCCTTATGTCACCGTTTCTGAGGCTTCCCGCGAGGATCTAGAGGCACTGGGAATTAAGGGTGCGCACATCATTGCCAATGGTCTGGACCCGGTTCCGGACCATGTGCCTTCCCTGGAACGAGAGGCCGACGTGCACTTGGTAACGCTCTCGCGCCTGGTGCCGCATAAGCAGATTGAGCATGCCATGGATACTGTGGCGCAGACCCCGGGCGCGGTCCTGGATGTCATAGGCTCCGGTTGGTGGGAGGCTAACCTGCGTGCCTATGCCGAGGAGCATGGTGTCAGCGATCGCGTGCGCTTTCGCGGTCAGGTAACCGAGGACTATAAGCATGCCTTGCTCGCCCGTGCCGATGCCCTGCTTATGCCCTCCCGCAAAGAGGGGTGGGGCTTGGCAGTAATGGAGGCAGCCCAACATGGGGTCCCCACTGTTGGCTATACGTTTGGCCTGCGTGACAGTGTTATTAACGGTGAGACCGGCATCCTGGTAGAGCGCGAGGAAGACTTCGTGGCGGCCACCAAGCAGCTGCTTGCTGACGCCCCCTTACGCCGCACCCTCGGCTCCAACGCGCGCGATTTTGCCGCTAGCTTCTCGTGGGAGAAGACCGGCGAGCAATTCGCGGAATTGCTGCAAGGGCTAGTAGCGGACAAGCCATCCACAACGCCGTAAACGCCCATGGAACCTGTGGCCGTGGTGCGTCCGTCTCCGCGGCTATAGCACCGTCTACGACAACGACGCCGACACCGATCCGGGCCAGCTGCTTCATATCGTGTACCTCCCACGCGCGCAGCGCCGCCCGATACTGCGGCGAAGCCTGATCCACCACGGTCCCGTCCACGCTCAATTCCCCGGATTCCACCATGGCCAGCGCCTTGGAATAGGGATCTACCGCCACACCGCCAGGCACCTCTACAAGGTTGGCGCGCTCTGGAAAGAAAGCCACCCGGCCGTCAATCTCGCGCACCAGCTGCTTATCTACCCCCGTATCCCGCGGCGTGAGCACCCCTAGCCGCCCCGGAACCGGAATCAGCTGCACGGCCGCGGCCACGGTGGCTAGTGCCGCCGGCAGGTTCGGCAGCGCACCCAGCGAGGCCACATAAAGCGGCAATGCCAGCATGGTCAGCTTTCCGCTATCGCGCAGTAGCGCCGCCCCTGGAACGTGATCGATGAACCACACCAACGCGCCGGGAACCAGCCAGAAAAACATCGCCCCGCCAAGACCAATAGCTGCCAGTATGCTCAGCCGAACGGGAACCCGCCACGCCCCGAGCAGGGCGATGATCGCCACGATGACACCGCATATCGCAAACCCGATGGCTGCTTGTGCATTCCAGATGCCGCCCAAGCGCAGCAGCGCGCCCCCGGTGCCGACGTGCTCTTCGGCTCGCGGGGCAAACGCAGCCACCGCCGCAGCGGTATCGCCGGGCGCAGCGGGATAGAACATGCCCGGAATGGCCCACGGCAAGCACAAGACCACGCCGCCAAGTGCTACCCGCTTGCGGCAGGTCACCGCCGCGGTCACCACGGCAAAGAGTCCACCCGTAGGGGTAAATGAAGCACCCCACATAGCCAGCCACGCCACCCAGCTGCGCTGTTTTCCTGCCCACGCGATGACCGGTAGCAGCCACGCGGCCACCGCAAGGGACCACTGACCCTGCAGGAGGCGCTCGATAACGAAAGGATTGGCCACCGCCACCCCCATCGCGCTCACCGCGGAGGCTGTGGAGCGCGCCCAGCGCGCCGCGGTGAGCGCGGAGGACGCGGCGGCGGCAAAAATGAGCACCCGCGCCGCCCACGCGCCGCCTACTACAGCCAAGAAGCCGTCTTGCGGGGCATTGCGGGCAGGCAAACTGCCGCCGCCGAAAGCCGAAGGGGAAAGCGCCGGATGGCCAAGCAGCGCCATATCGCGCCACAGGAACTCACCGGGCAGGGCGAAGGGCCAGCACACCGCGGCAACGAGGATGAAGCCCCAGGCGAGGAGTAAAAGACGCTTAGCCTTCACGGTGGCGGCGCATGTACATATAGGCAGCACAGAGCAATAGGCCGACGCCGATGGCTTTGCCCGCCCAGCCGACGACCATCAAGGCACGAATGGTGCGAATGACCGGACGCACCTCGTCGAGGCGCTCCGCGCGAGTGTCATCGGACCAGCGCATATCGGCAGCGAAGATGGAGCGATCCTCCGTATCGTTATTGGCCACCATGGTGCCGGCTTGCTGTTCGTCGGCAGCGAAGAAAATCTTGATATTTTCCCGCAGATCCACCATGGTGCCGGTGGTGGGTTCCACGGAGATATCCCGGCCGACGGTATAAAAAGGTTCCACCGTGACCCGGTCAGTGGGATCTAGGCCGAGGAGCTTGCGCGAGTCTTCGTCATAGAACCGCTTCGCCGGACCAGAGATGCGGAAGTCCTTAGCGGCCAGCTGCTTTTCGCCGCTGCCGGAATCGACCGCCTCGGTGGTGATGTTTCTGCGCATATCGGCCAGGGAAATGGGCTGAATATCGTGGTGGAAGGAATAGGTAGGGATACCATCTAGCTTTTCCGTAGTGGTGAAGTCCACCGCCGTGGAGGATTGTGAGGCCAGATCGAAAAAGGGATAGGAGCGCTGCTCGGTCCCGGAGGGGAAAAAGTAGTTGATGCCATCTCGTTCGAAATCTGTGCGGGCCATTCCCGTATCCACTGCCGGCAGGAGGAATTCCCATTTATCCTTAGGGGCAGCCACCGGGTAGGTGGATTCTCGGTTCAACACAGAGTGCTCGGTGATTTGGGCGAGCGGAGTCTCTCCGGCGAGCAGGCGCGATAAAGAATCAGAGTGAGCGAGCGCATCGTCTTCTGCCACCTCAGCGGTCGTGGTGTTGCGCTCGATGGTGAGCAGGTCATGGTGCAGGTAGCACCAGATGGGTGCCTTCTTTTCTTGGCACTGCGGATTCTTGCTATCGCCTGTGGCCTTGGCGCCGGCGATAAAGGCGGGCGCATCCATCCACACGCCGGCAGAGGGAGCGGTCACGGTGTTGATGTTTTGGTCGAAGGCGAGGGGCCGAGTCTGATTGTTATATAGCGGTGGCACCACAGTGCCCAGCACTAAGAAAATGACGGCGGCAATGACAACCCACGCCAGTGGCGAGCGTGGCCAAAGGTAGCGTTTCATTGCAGTAATATGTCCAATCAGTTTCAGGTCGATCCGGGGTTAGGAGCAAGCGTGCAGCCGCAGGCATCTGTGAAAAGCGTACCCCAGCATCTGCCGGAGCTAGACGGTCTACGCGCGGTCGCCTCCCTTGGAATCATTGTCACCCACGTGTCTTTTCAGACCGGAACTGGGTGGGGGTTTGCCGGGCGCTTCGATTTTTTCGTCGCCGTTTTCTTTGCACTCAGCGCGTTCCTCTTGTGGCGCCGCCGCGGCTTGCACAGCTTAGCCGGCTATGCGCGCTCGCGCGTGGCACGTCTGTTGCCGGCCTATTATGCCTGCGTGGTGGCGGTGATGCTCCTGCTTCCCGACGCCCACTCACTCACCCTCACCCAATTGCTGAGCAACCTGACTTCCACGCAAATTTATGTGGTCGACGGGTTGGCCCCAGGTCTTACCCATCTGTGGTCGCTGTGCGTGGAGTTCTTCTTTTATCTCTTCTTGCCTGTGCTGGTGTGGCTGCTTGGAACGCTGCCGCGGCGCTGGCGCATTGCCGCCATTATCTTGGCAGGAGTGCTCAGCTGGGCGTGGGGATTCGTGCCCTTTGTAGCCGATTACGCCAAGGACCAGGTCAACTCGCAGATCTGGCCGCCCGCGTATGCCTCGTGGTTTGCCGTGGGAATGCTGGCCGCCGAATTCGAAGAAGCCGGCATCAGTCGGCGAGTGCAGCGGGTACTGCGGCCGCGCTGGGCGTGGTGGCTTGCGGCGGCGGTGGTGCTGTGGGGTGCCAGTCGCGAGTGGTTTGGGCCGCAGGGGCTTATCCATCCCGAACCCGCGGAATTTTCCCGCCGGATCATGGCGGGAGCGGCCTTTGCCGCAGTCGTGGTGGTACCGGTGGCTCTAGCTCCGCGGGAGAAATCTTGGCTGACCAGCCCACTCATGCAGGCACTGGGTACATGGTCCTATTCCATCTTCTTGTGGCATGTGGCTATCTTGGGCCTGGCCTTTCCCCTTACCGGGGTGCCGCTTTTTAGCGGGAAACCCCTGGACTTTTGGGTCATTCTGGCCGTGACTGTGGTGGGCACCGTGGTGGTTTCGGCCGCTAGCTATACGCTCATCGAGCGTCCCGGCCGGGATCTTCTCCTCGGTCGGCGGCGAAAAGACAGGCCACGCCCGCGGCACACAAGCAGCTAGGCAAGAGCGAATCACCCGCATAGGAACCAGACGTCCACGGTGCGCGGGCGAGGATGGCTCCGGCCGCAGCGACTACGCCGGGGGCGAGATAGGCGCGCGGGATGGTGGTCCAGCGCACTACCAACCACGCAGCCACGGCCGCCACTGCCGCCGGCCAGCCGGTAAGGGCCAGTGCACCAAGTGCCACGGCGGCTGAGGCAGCGCCCCCACGCGGTGCGTGCCAGGCGGGCTGGGACGGGCGGCGCGCGGCCGCCAGGAGGCACAGGCCGAGCGTCAGCAATCCCAAGGAGCCTCCCAAGAGGAGGGTGGCGCGATAAACCGGCTGGGCGGTGAAGGACATATGGAAGTCGCCGGAACGGCCGGCCGGAATGACAAAAGCCTGGGTGGCGGCGTCGATCTCGCGCGGGGTGAGCTCTTCATTGTCCAAATACCCGCGCAGGCCCTTATTAAAGGCGCGTCCGGTGACCAAGAGGCGGTCTTCCTCGCTGGCTTTAATCGAGTATCCAGTGGGCTCCGAGGGCTCCGGCGGGCGCCAGCCCACCTCGCGAAGGCTCACCCACGGTCCAGTGGTGCGCACACGGTGCGTGCCGGGGCTCAGGGTGAGGGAATCGCCGGGGGAGTAGCGGTGGGCGTCGATAAGCACCGGCTTGGTGGAATCTACCTTTACCCGCATGGGGCGCGGCGCCGTGAAGTCGCGGATGAGCACACCGGTATCTTGCAGCATCTGCTGGAAGAAGAATTGGTGCACATCGGGGGAGGTATCCGGCACGGTCACTACGCGCTCGACCGGCTGGCCCTCTACCCCTAGTTCCGCGATGCCGGTGCGGTGAGACAGCTCCACGCGAATGGCCTCGGTATCGCCGCCGGGAACGCGTACCTCCTGTGAGCGGAAGGGCTGTAAGTCCACGTCTACTGCGGCGCTGCCGGAGCGCACCGTAACCGTGGTGGCGCTGGTGGCCATGAGCTTTAGGCGCGGTTGGGTGAAATGACCGCGCAGCTCAATCCACCCGGAGTCATCGCCCGGCGCGGGCCACCACGCGGTGGAATTTTCCCCATCCACCGCGGCCGTGGCGGACTTGTGCGGTTGGGCGCCACCGAAGGCCGTGGCATCGGCCGCAGAGGAAGAAACCGCCACGGAACCGCCGTGAGTCTCGACCTGGCTAAGAGGCCCCGCGGAGGGATAATCGCGCAGGCGGTTATTTACGTGGCTGGGGTCGTCTGAAGCCAGGGGCGCGGAGATGGGGCCGTCGAGGGTGCCGTAGTTGCGGTCCGTGAGCGTCGGGGTATCGGTGACGATATCGGCGTCGCGATCGACGAGCTGGCGGGTGGTGGGGCCATGGTGGGCGTCGAGAAGCGCCAAGGCTTCCCCGCCGCCGGCCACGCGGACTGGGTCTGTGGGCCCTAAGGACATGCCGGCGTGGTTGAGCAAGATGACATCGACCTCGCCGAAGCGGTGGACCTCGCCGCCAAATTTACTGGCTAGGGCCTCGTCCTCACCGGTGAAGAGATCGTGGCGCACCATGACCGCGCCGATGCCCAGGCGCTGAAGGGAGCGCACGCCGGTGGCTGGGTCCTCCTTCAGTGCGGCCATGACGCCGTCGAGCCCGCGGATGGCCTCTGGTGGCACGAGCGGAATGGCATCGCGCACGGCCCAAGGGACATCGAGCAGCGGCTGGGCCGGCTCATCGCGCGTCCACCCCCAGGTCTGCCGGGCAAAAGACGCCTCTGGGTAGATAAGGGTGCGGGTATCGGCGGCATGGGTATTGATAAAGTCCGTGGCCTCGTGCCAGTAGGAGGGAACCTCCTTATACGCCCCCAGTGGCAGCAAGCGCTGTGACCATGCCGGGGAGATGACCGCGATGCACAGCAGTAGCGTGAGCGCGCCTACCGTCTGCTTCTTGGTAGGCCGCAAGCTGTGCGGTAGCGGCAGGTGCGCGCAGGCGCGCGCGACGCCTAAAAGCAGCGGGATGCGCACCAGCGGATCGAATTTATGCAGGTTGCGCAGCGCGGCCAGCGGGCCATCGAGAGCATCGAGGTACCACCCCGCCTGGCAGCCCAGCACCGCGATGCCCACCACTAGGACAACGGCCCACACACGCGGCAGTTTGGTGAGCCCGTAGATGCCCACGGCCGCGATGCCCATGGTGACCAGCACGAAGAAGGATTCGGTAGCCAGTGCATTGCCCGCCACGCGCTCGGTATCTACAAACGGTGTCCAGCTCGTGGTCCCGCGCAGGATTTCTGGCAGGTTGAGCCAGCGCGTGGTCACGCGAGCGGATTCGATGAATTCCGTAAACGGCGGGGCGTAGCGGCCAAGTACGATAAGCGGGCCGATCCACCAGGCCGATACTGTTAGGCACCCTAGAAGCCAGGCCGCGCCGGGTTTGAATGCGCGGCGGTAGAGCACAATTACCGCGGCCGGGGTGCAGGCGGCGATGGTGGCGGTGGCATTGACCGCACCCATGAGCGCTACGGGGATGGTGGCTGCGGCGGCGTCGCGCCACGTGAGCTTGGCATTGAGGAAGGGCAGGATGACCCAGGGGGCGAGCATGACCGGCCAGGTCTCGGAAGAAATGGCGGTCAGGGTAGAAAGCGCGCGAGGGGAAAGCGCGTAGAGCATCGCCGCCACCCAGACCCACCCGCCGCGCAGGCCTACCTTGCAGGCGAGCTTATGAAAGCCGATGAAGCCAACGCTTAAGACCACCAGCCACCACAGGCGCTGGGCCAGCCAATCGGGCAGTGGCTGGGTTAAAACGAAGAAGGGCCCTTGGGGAAAAAGATAGCCATAGGCCTGATTTTGTAGTTGTCCCAGGGTAAAGGTATCCGTATAGGCGCTCAGTGCCCCGCGGAGAAAATGCAGCGGATTGGCGGCCAGATCATGCTTGGTATCGGCAGCTGTCAGCCCCCACGGCTGCACGAGGAGGATGAGCGCTAGGGCAAAGATCCCCAGCGGGTAGGGGCGGGCAAGCCGCCCGCGGAGGGTACGCACACCTAGTTGCGGGATCCGTACTCAGGGCCGCCCAAAACCGCATCGGAAGCAGAAACCGCATTGCCTTCTGGCACGGTATCGGTGCCGGAGAACTGCGCGATGCCGATGATGGTGATGACGCCGAGCGCGATGCCCACAACAGCGCTACCGATGGCGGGGCCAAGGGTGCGCTTGTTCAAAGAATCGGTTTCCAGAGCCATGGCTAAAAATACTAGCAGCTATTTAGAAGTATTCTGCCTCATCATCGTCCGCGTCTTCCTCGTTTTCCTGCGGCACGATAAAGACGGGAAGGCCGGCATTGCGCACAATCTGATCGGCGGTGGAGTTGGTCCACCAGGCGCGGAAACCTGTCAGGGCGCGGGTGCCGGTCACGATGACATCCACGTCCAGCTCGTGTGCTGCATCAATGATGGCGGAGGAAATAGTGGTGGCGGATTCCACCAAGTGGGCGCGGCCAGCCAAGCCCAGGCTTTCGGCTAGTTCGATGCCCTGGCGGCAGATTTTCAACGCTTCCTCGTAGGCCGGATCCTCTTCGACGCCGTCCGGGGAGACGGTGGACTGGTGCATTCCAGTGCGGCTGACGGCGCGGGCGGTCTGCCGGGCTACGGGTTCCCAAGCGGTGAGGATTTCCACCGTGGTGGGCCGCAGCAGCTGGGCCGCGTGCTCGAGGGCGCGGCCGGCTCGTTCGGTGCCATCGTAGGCAATTAGCATTGTCTCGCCGTTACTCATGTGGCTAGTCTACCCACCGTTTCAGACAGAAGGCGAGGAATATTGCACACTGGAAGGCATGAAAACTCCGCGCATTCTCGCCAGCCTTGCCCTCGTGACGGCCTTGGGCGCCTGCTCCACCTCCCCTCAGGAGGACGCCGAGAGTCAGGACTCCACAACCCCAGCGGCATCGAGCTCACCGGCCGCGACGCAAGAGACGCAAGAAGAGACTTCGCAGGAAGCAGCCCCGCAGCAGGACATCCGCGCCATGGCCGCCTCTGTGTTGATGCCCCCGGTCACCAATTACGACGATGCTAAGGCCAAACTGGATGCTGGCGTGGGCGGAATCTTTATTCCCAGCTGGGCGGATCCCAACCTGCTGCAGGAAGAGGGCCGCGATATTAATGCCCTGCGCCAAGAGGTAGGCCGCGACTTTGAAGTCTCCATCGATTTTGAAGGCGGGCGCGTGCAGCGTTTCTCAGAGATCTTGGGCGAGTATCCCGCACCGCAACAAATGGCAGCCGAGCGTTCCCCGCAAGAGGTGGAACAGCTGGCCCACGAGATTGGCACGAGCCTCAAGGCTCATGGCATCAACGTGGACTTTGCGCCGGTGCTCGACGTCGATGGCAATGGCCTAGAGGTGGTGGGCGATCGGTCCTTTTCCACCGACCCCGCACAGGCGGGTGAATACGGCGCCGCCTTTGCCCGCGGGTTGGATTCCGCTGGGGTCAAGGCCGTATTCAAGCATTTCCCGGGACACGGCCGTGCTTCTGGCGATACCCACCTGGCCGAGGCCGTTACCCCGCCGCTGGAAGAGCTGGAGGGACACGAGTTCATTCCTTTTAAAACCGCCCTCCCTCAAGCGCCGAATGCCGCGCTCATGATGGGCCACCTCGCCGTGCCCGGTTTGGGCGATGGCCAGACTCCTGCTTCTATGCTGCCGGAGGCTTATGGCTTGGCTCGCGAGACCCTGCAGTACGACGGCCCTATTTATACCGATGACATCGGTGGCATGAAGGCGATTGCGGATTCGCTCCCGCTTGCCGACGCCGTCGTGACCTCCCTCAATGCCGGTGCCGATATGCCCCTGTGGTCCACCGAGGGCGATATCAATGCGGTAATCGATGCCGTTGTCGGTGCCGTGGACGAGGGGCGCCTGCCGCGCGAGCGTCTCGAGGACGCGGCCCGCCATGTCAGCGTTCCACCGGCCGACGTTGCAGCCGAGGCCGCACAGGACTAGGAAAAATACCACTAAAACCGTTAACCTTTAAGGCGTGAAAAAGGCAGAAGGAAAAAACGGTGCTAAAGGCTGGCTCATCGCGCTCGGTGTATTTGTCGGCCTTGTCCTGATCGCGGGTATTGCTTATGCCTGGGATGTCGCGGCAAACCAGGACAAGATTCCGCGCGCCGTTTCCGTCAACGGCGTGGACATCTCCGCCATGGATCGCACTGCCGCCGTGGAGAAGCTCGAAGATGAGCTTGCGGGCGTAGAGACCGAACCCGTTTCCGTCACCTCCGGTGACCTTCACACAGAACTCGTCCCTTCCGAATCGGGCCTTGCCCTGGATAACCAGCGGGCCGTGGACAATATTAAGGAGCCTTCCCTCAACCCTTTCACCCGCCTGTATAGCTTCTTCCGTTCCACCCGGGATATTCCGGTAGAGACCAACGTAGATGAAGCCCAGCTGCAGCCTGCCTTGGAGCGGGTGAAGAAAAACCTTTCCACCGACCCTGTCGATGGCATGTTGGAGCTTAACAACGGCGAGCTCAAGGTCACCGACCCGAAGCTTGGCCAAACCGTGGATGCCGGCTCCTTGCACAACGCGGTCACAGAAAACTGGCTCGATTCCGAGGGCGTGGGCGTGGACCCAGAAGAGGTAGAACCGGCCATCAATGATGCGGCCATCGAGGCCATGCGCACCGGCGACGCCGCTAAGGCGCTGGATAATCCGATTACCTTGAAGGCTAAAAATAATGTCACGGCTACCCTGAATAAGCCGGAAATCTCCCAATTCACCAGCATTGAAAAGAAGGACGGCAAGCTCAAGCTCGCCGTGGATACCAACCGCGCGCAGGAGCTGTTGGCGGAGCGCTCTGAGGGCGCCGATGTGCCCGGTGTGAATGCCAAGATTTCCTTCAACGGCAACGACAAGCAGGTCACCCCGTCCGAAGATGGCGAAATCATCGACTGGGAGCCGACCATGAAGGACTTTGACAAGCGTGTGACCGGTGACGACCGCGAGTGGGACGCTACTTATAAGCCGGACCCTGCCGAGTTCACCACCGAAGACGCCAAGAAGGCGACCTTTAACGATACCGTTGGCGAGTTCACAACCGAGGGCTATTCCGCTGCCTCGGGCAAGAACATCGAGCTGGTGGCCCAAGAGGTCAACGGCGCTGTAGTCAACCCCGGCGAGACCTTCTCCCTCAATGGCTACACCGGCCCCCGCGGCACTGCCCAGGGCTATGTGGAATCCGGCATCATTATTGATGGCCACTCCGGTTCCGCCGTCGGCGGTGGCATCTCCCAATTCGCCACTACCTTGTACAACGCTGCCTACTTTGCGGGCATGGAAGATACCGCCCACACCCCGCACTCGTACTATATTTCGCGCTACCCCGCCGGCCGCGAGGCCACCGTTTACGAAGGCGCCATCGACCTGCAGTTCACCAATACCTTCAACACCCCGGTCCGCATTGAGACCGACTTCGGGGGCGGCAAGATTACCGTGCGTTTGAAGGGCACCAAGACCGTTGACGTTGAGTCTGTGAACAATGGCCGCTGGGCCAATACCGACCCACAGCCGATGTCTGTGCCAGGCAGCGACTGCTCGCCTTCCTCTGGTGCGCCAGGCTTTACGACGTCTGATACCCGCATCATCAAGGACCTCGGTGGCAAAGAGCTCTCCCGCGAGACCACCACCACGGTCTACGACCCGCAGCCCATCGTCCGCTGCGGCTAGTAGGCTCGGAGCCATGGAAGAGAGAACTCTGACAACGCTCATCTTTGGCAATGTGGTTATCGAATCGAACCTGCGCGGGGCAGAGCTGCGCGTTTACAGCGAAGATTGGCGCGGATATCAGCTCCGGACTGACCTTGGAGTGACGTTCCGTGCCCCGCTGGATAATATCCGTGGCACCGTGCCTCAGCGTGATATGGCCGAGCTTGTGGAGAGATTCTTGAAGCCGGCCGCCGCAGAACTAGAGGCGCACTATCCAGGCGGGGTAGAGCGGACACAAAAAGAACTTGCCCAGTGGTTAAGCGCCACAGACTAGCAAGAAAATTCCCCCCGAAAATTGGAGCCGACGACGGGAATCGAACCCGCGCTAGCAGCTTGGGAAGCTGCAGTTCTACCATTAAACTACGTCGGCACTGCGCGTTGATGCGCTCCGGCCTACTATACACCTTGGCCTTCGGCATGAGTAGAATTGGGGCCGTGCTTCTTTCAGATCGTGATATCCGTTCCGCCATCGACGCCGAAGAGTTGGGCATCGAGCCCTTCGACAGCGAGCTTATCCAGCCCTCCTCGGTAGACGTGCGCTTGGATAAATATTTCCGCGTATTCAATAACTCGCGGTATACGCATATTGACCCCAAAGAGGAAATGCCGGATCTCACCACCTTGGTGGAGGTAGAAGAAGATCAGTCCTTCATCCTGCACCCAGGCGAGTTCGTGCTCGGTGCTACGTTGGAAAAGTTCACCCTGCCTGCGAACTTGGCTGGCCGCTTGGAGGGCAAGTCTTCGCTCGGCCGCTTAGGATTGTTGACCCACTCCACCGCGGGCTTTATTGACCCAGGCTTTTCCGGTCACATTACGCTCGAGCTTTCTAATACCGCCAACCTACCCATTGCCTTGTGGCCGGGCATGAAGGTGGGGCAGCTGGCGATTTTCAAGATGACTTCAGCAGCTGAAAGCCCTTATGGCACGGGTTCGCTGGGGTCGAAGTACCAAGGCCAGCGTGGCCCGACGCCATCGAAGTCTTACCTGAATTTTCGATAGGCTTAAACCGGTATTCACATAAGGCCTTTAAGATAAGGCCTTATGCGTATTACTGTAATCGGCACCGGATACCTGGGTGCAACCCATGCTGCCTGCATGGCCGAGCTCGGCCATGAAGTACTAGGCGTGGACGTAGATGAAAATAAGATTTCCGCTCTCAAATCGGGCCAGGTTCCATTCTATGAACCGGGCTTGCCCGAGGTTCTGGAGCGCAATATCGAGGCCGGCCGCCTCGATTTCAGCACGGACTACGAAGAAGCAGCCGAGTTCGGCAACCTGCACTTTTTGGGCGTCGGTACTCCGCAGCGCCGTGGTTCCTATGCAGCGGATATGACCTACGTTAAGGCCGTTATTACGGACCTGGTGCCCAAACTCAAGGGCGATCACATCATCTTCGGTAAATCTACCGTCCCGGTCGGCACCGCCGCGGAGCTCCAAGAGCTAGCCAATGAGCTTGCCCCAGAAGGCACCACCGTGGAAATTGCCTGGAACCCGGAGTTCCTGCGCGAGGGCTATGCCGTCAAGGACACCATCACCCCAGACCGCATCGTGCTCGGCGTTGGTGAAACCAACAATGAAAGTCGAGCTGAAGAGGTCGCGCGTGAAGTCTATGCCCAGCCGCTCTCGCAAGACACCCCATTTATTGTCACGGACTGGCAGACCGCGGAGCTGGTCAAAGTCTCCGCTAACGCATTTCTAGCCACCAAGATTTCCTTTATCAACGCAGTCTCCGAAATCTGCGAGATTGCGGGCGCGGACGTGACCGCGCTTGCCGACGCCATTGGGCTCGACGAACGCATCGGCCGCAAGTTCTTAGGCGCCGGTCTCGGCTTTGGTGGCGGTTGCTTGCCCAAGGATATTCGCGCCTTCATGGCCCGCGCCGGCGAACTTGGCGCCGACCAGGCGCTGACCTTCCTGCGCGAGGTAGACGCTATCAATATGCGCCGCCGCGACCGCGTGGTAGACCTTGCCAAGGAAGCCTTCAATGGTTCTCTGCTTGGTCACCGCGTGACCGTGCTGGGCTGCGCGTTTAAGCCAAATTCCGATGACGTGCGCGATTCGCCCGCCCTTTCCGTGGCCGGTTCCTTGTCCTTGGCCGGTGCGGCAGTAACCGTCTATGACCCAGAGGGTATGGACAACGCCAAAAAGGTATTCCCCACCTTGGATTACGCCGCAGACACTGATGACGCCCTGAGCGAGGCCGAGCTGGTGATTTTGGCTACCGAGTGGAAGCAATTCAAGGAATTGGATCCGCAGCAAGCGGGCCAGCTCGTGGACAATAAACACATTATCGACGGCCGCAATGTGCTGCCTGTCGCGGATTGGCAGCAGGCAGGCTGGAAGGTTGAGGCCCTAGGCCGCACCCTCTAGGTTCTCAACTGCCTAGATACGAAAGGCTGAGCAGCGTCGATGCTGGCTCAGCCTTCCGCTTAGGCTTAAGCTTTTGTACGCTTTGGCACCGTGAAGGCCGCAATGGCCGTAGTGATGGGAACCGCGAGGGTCAATGCCATCGCGCCCACTCCAGAACGCAGCAGCTCAGTAGCGACGAGATCGCTGCTCAAAATCTGTCCGGCAGGGCGTTCTGCTGCGGTAATCAGCATGAGCAGCGGCAAGGTCGCGCCGGTATAGGTGAGAATCAGCGTATAGACCATGGAGGCAATATGGTCGCGGCCCACCTTCATTGCGGAGAGGAAAAGCTGTGTAGGGCGGGCATCAGGATCCGCTTCGTGGAGTTCGGTAATGGTGGATGCTTGGGCCACGGCGGCGTCGGCAAGGCTGCCCAAGGCGCCAACTACAAAGCCGCACAAGAGCACGCCCACGATGGATACATCAGGCATATAAAGAAGTAGCTTGAGGTTGTCCTCAGAACTGTAGCCCTGCAACTGCGAACCATCGATAGTGGCCCATGCCAGCACCGCTGCGAGAATGAGAGCGGTGAGGGAACCACCCACCGCCGATGCCGATTTCCAATTCATGCCGTGGACGAGAGGAACGGCCAGCAGAATGATGGCAGAGCAGGCTACAAGGGCGGACCACAGGGGATTATGAGCGTCGATAAGAGCGGGGACGAGGAACGCAAAGATCACGCCTAGGCTGAGCGCTAAGCCGATAAGGGCGCGTACGCCATGCCACGCCGCAAAAGCGATAATGACGACGGCGACGATAACCGCCCACAGAGCTAGGCTTCCGGTGCGCTGATAATCAGCAAAAGCATAGGACACAGCGCCGGAAGGGTCATCTGCCTTAGAAAGAACAATCTTGTCGCCCGGTTTAAGCTGCGGATCGCCGGCATTGCCGTAGGTGACCAATTGGGTCATGCGTCCTTCGTCCTCGCCGGAGGTGATATTGACTAAGGCGCGGTCGCACTGCACTTCCTCAGACCCAGGAATGAGCGGCGGTTTATCAAAGGCCTGTCCAGTAAGTTCCGATTGGCAAGCAGAGTGATCTGTCGTGTCGACCGTGCCCTCGACCTGTGGGTGGTTGAGGGCATAGGTTTGCTGAAAATCGGTGGAGGTGTGCTCGGAAGCTGGACTCTGAGGCCACAGCAATGCCATGCCCGCAATGGTGGCTATAAGCGCTGTGACGAGCACGCCGAGCAAGGCTAACCGCCATGGATGGTGAGCTAACGAAGTAGAGAGCCGACCCCATGAACTTCGAGTCGGCTGAGGCTTAGGTGCCGCAGAATGTCTTCCCATGCACCATATTGTTATGGATTATTACTATCATTAGCAACTGGCGGGGAAGAAAGCTACTGCTTATAGCTCACCAGGAAGTTGCCAAGGCGCTCAATGGCGTTTTCGATCTGGGATGCCCACGGCAGCGTGACTACGCGGAAGTGATCTGGGTTCGGCCAGTTGAAGCCGGTTCCCTGAACCATGAGGATCTTTTCCGCCTTCAAAATATCCAGCATGAGCTTGGCATCATCATGGATTTCATACACATTCGGATCCAGGCGCGGGAAGAGGTAGAGCGAGCCCATGGGTTTTACCGCGGAAACGCCGGGAATCTCATTGAGCTTCTCGTAGGCGATATTGCGCTGGCGTAAAAGACGCCCGCCGGTACCGGTGAGCTCAAAGATGGACTGCCGGCCACCCAGCGCCACCTGGATAGCGTGCTGCGCCGGTACGTTCGGGCACAGGCGAGTTCCGGCCAGAAGCTCAAGGCCTTCGATGAAGCCACGGGCGTGGTGCTTAGGGCCGGTAAGTACCATCCAGCCGGCGCGGTAGCCGCACACGCGGTAGGCCTTGGAGAGACCGTTAAATGTGATGGTGAGTAGGTCAGGGGCTAGGGAAGCGATGGAGATGTGCTGCGCGCCGTCATAAAGAATGCGGTCATAGATCTCATCGGCCAAGATGAGCAGGTTATGCTCGCGGGCGATGCTGACAATCTTCTGCAGTACTTCGCGCGAGTAGACCGCACCCGTTGGGTTATTCGGGTTAATGACCACGATGGCTTTGGTCTTATCCGTAATCTTGGACTCGATGTCCTCGATGGATGGATTCCAATCATCCTCCTCATCACACAGGTAATGCACTGGGGTGCCACCTGCCAGGGACGTAGCAGCGGTCCACAATGGATAATCCGGTGCCGGGATGAGAACCTCATCGCCGTTATTAAGCAGCGCTTGAGTGGTCATGCTGATGAGCTCGGAGACGCCATTGCCCAAGAAGACATCGTTGATATCGAAGGGTGGGAAATCCTCCAGCTCGTAGCGGGTAACGATGGATCGACGGGCAGGAATGATTCCTTTGGAGGTGGAATAGCCCTGGGAAGTAGGCAGGGCGGCGATCATATCGCGCATGATGACATCGGGTGCTTCGAAGCCGAAGACGGCCGGGTTACCGGTGTTGAGTTTCAAGATGGTGTGACCATCGAGCTCCATGCGTTCCGCTTCCGCAGAGACCTCGCCGCGGATGTCATACGCGACGCCCTTGAGTTTGTCGGATTGGTCAAAGATGCGGTGTTTGGGAGAAGTCATGGGAATATTGTGCCACGAATCACAGCTGCACAAAATGCTTCAACACCGGCGATGACTATTTTTTACTCCACTCGCTGAACTTCCGCTTGGCCAGATCCATGGCTTGGCCGGTAATTTCGCCAGCTTGCATACGGCGATCGGCCCACATCTTTTCCTCGATCATTTTTTGCTGCGCGCGCTCATGCGCCGTGAGAGCGCGAATCTCGCGCAGCTGCTGCCGCTCAACCTGGCGCACGGATGGGGCGTGCCACGAGGAGGGGCCGACCTTGGCGACGTAGAGCATGATCCACAGGATAGGGATGAGTGCGGCTGCCGTGACGCCACCTAACAGTAGCCATGGGTTGCTCATGGTAGCGCTCAAGAAGATCAGCGTGGGGCTTGCTACTGCAAGCACCACAGAGCCGGAGAGAGCAGTCGCAAACTTCGGTTTCTTGCCTGCATTATGGGCGCGCGTGACTTCTCCCCGAGAATAGATCTTGACCTCGTGGGAACCACGCGCCGGAATGTCTTGGAAGACGGGCACGAGGTCTTGGTGGGTGCTGGCGCGCATGACATCGTCCGAGCGGTCCTCGAACTCCTCCATGGTTAACCGGCCTTCACCCACGGCGCGGGCGAGGTCATTGATGGCATCGTTGCGCTCGGAATCGGACAGGCGCAGAGTCCGATTGACAGGGGAAGAACCAAAGTTATTACTCACGTTTTCCAGTCTAGGAAAATTCTGCCCTTCCAGGGACGTGCTCTCAGCGAACGCAGCCTATAGTTCCTTGGATTCAGCGTCAGGGGTCTTCTCGTCCTTCTTTTCTTGCTGGTTTCCGCCCACCAGGCTGGCCAAGAATGGGAAGATGGCGACGGTAAGCGCTCCACCGGAGACGAAGATCGAGGCATTCTCGGCCTCCATGATTCCGGAATTGACCGCCAGGGACGTTACCGCCACGATGATTGGCAGACCGGTAGCGGAATACAAACCTACTTGGAGGCGCTCGCGGAAGGTTTCAATATCAGATCCGGTATGCCCAACATTTTCGCGCAAGAAGACGGGCAGGCCACGCGTCACTAAGATGAGAGCCGGAATGCCCAGTACCTTCCACGGATTATGAGCGATGGTATCCCAGCTAATGCTCATGCCAGAGACCACAAAGAAGACCGGAATAAGCATCGAATAAAACACCACATCGAGGCGGTGTTCTAGGCGGCGGTGGAATTCATCCGGGATAATACGGTTCAAAATGATGCCGGCAGCAAAAGCACCGAGCACAATATCGAGTTCAAAGACTGCGGTAACGGCCATAAGAATGGCCAGAATAAGGATGATAAGACGCAGAATCGTTTGGTTGGTTGAGCCCGCACCAGAGATAAAAGCGGTCTTTACCCAAGGGATCGTTGATGCGATAGCCGCCGGCATGATGGCGACGGCAACGGCGATGATGATGAAGAACAACAAAATGATCATCGTCGTCAGCGTGGAACGAGTACCCAGCAATAGTGCCATTGCGGTAATGGGGGCGACCTCACCAATGGCACCGTGAATCATCACAGAGTTGCCCACCTTGGTGCCCAGAATGCGGTCCTGCTTCAGCATCGGCGTGAGCGTGCCCAGCGCCGTTGAGGTCAGTGCCAAGGCGACCACGATGGCTCCTGGCACGTTATCTACTAGGAAGTAGGCGCCCACTCCACAGGCGAGGGCACAGATTGCCCAAGTGGATAACGCCGTTCCGGCTTCCTTTGTTTTGAGGGTGGAGATTTGAATTTCAAAGCCCGCGAGGAGAAATAACGCTCCCACGCCGAGCTCCTTGAGCATTTCGATGCCTTCGTCCTCGGCGGCTAGTTCAAGCACCGAAGGGCCAATAATCATGCCGAAAATCAGCAAGAGGGCTACCGATGGAAGACGGTGGCCCAACATATAGGAGACCAGCGGCGCCAGCAGGGCCGCGGCCATGATCCAAGCGAAGGAGACGAGGGAGTGTGTATTTTCGGTCGCGCCTGCTGCTAGCAGTAGGGCATCGGTGGGGAGTCCCGCATTAAAATGCATGGACTACAGCGTACGCACCCATGCCCCTGCGCGCCTACTCAGATTCAGGCGGCTGTGGCGCGCTTTCCGACGCCGGCGGTGCCGGAGCTGCAGGCGGAGCCGGCGGCGCAGCTTGTGTGGGCTTCGGGGCTGCAGGTGGCGTCGGTGCCGACGGAGCAGAAGGTGCACTTGGTGCAGGCGCAGCCGGTGCGCTTGGAGCTGCCGGTGCCGCGGGTGCGTTCGGCGGTGTTGGAGCGGCTGGTGCTTTCGGTGCAGGTGCTGCTGGGGCACTCGGTGGGGTAGGCGCGGTCGGTGCTGCGGGAGTTGCCGGTGCTTGGGGAGCTTGCGGTGCAGCTGGCGTTGTCGGTGCTGATGGAGCAGAAGGTGCACTTGGTGCAGGCGCAGCAGGTGCCGCGGGCGCTGCGGGTGCGTTCGGCGGCGTTGGAGCGCTTGGTGGTGTTGGAGCGGCTGGTGCTTGTGGTGCAGGTGCTGCCGGGACACTCGGTGGGGTAGGCGCGGTCGGTGCTGCGGGAGCTGCCGGTGCTTGGGGAGTTTGCGGTGCAGCTGGAGGCGTTGGCGCTGATGGAGTAGAAGGTGCACTTGGCGCAGGCGCAGCCGGTGCCGCAGGGGCGGCGGGCGCGCTTGGTGCCGCGGGTGCGCTGGGAGCTGCCGGGGCCGAGGCGGAGGGGGCGGGAGCGTTAGGAGCGTCGGAAGTGGGGGCGTCGGCAAGCGGGGCATCATTGGTGCCGGTGGACTTCTGGTGGCGCACCGGAGTGGCAAGGAAGGCCTTGGGGTGGGGCTCAGGCAGGGTGCCGGTCTTGTCGAGGGAAATGGAATTGCGCAGCATAACTGCCACGTCATTGACCTTGGTGGTGGGGGCAGAATCCTGCGCCAAGGACTTCACGCCGCCGGTCATCATGACATTACAGAAGGGGCAGCCGGTGGCAATTTCTTCCGCGCCGGTTTCCAAAGCCTGTTCGGTGCGGAAGTCATTGATGCGGGTGCCAAGCTTTTCTTCCATGAACATGCGGGCACCGCCGGCGCCACAGCAGAAGGCCTCGTCGCGGTTCTTGTCCATCTCGCGCAGTTCCACGCCGGTGGCCTCGAGCAGCTCGCGTGGGGGATCGAAGACCTTGTTGTGGCGGCCGAGGAAGCAAGGGTCGTGGTAGGTAATCGGCTTGCGGTTTTCCGGCGTACGCGGCACCGGCTTGAGCAGGCTTTCGCGTACCAGGCGGTTGAGCAGCTGGGTGTGGTGGAAGACGTCGAAATGCCCGTCAAAGTCTGGGTACTCGTTGCGGATGGTGTTAAAGCAGTGCGGGCAAGTGGTGATGATCTTGCGCTGGCCCTCCGGTACGCCGTCGAAGGCGTTGTTGAGGGTCTCCACGTTTTGCTGCGCCATCATCTGGAAAAGGAACTCGTTGCCAGCGCGGCGGGCAGGATCGCCCGTACAGGTCTCGCCGGTGGAGAGGACACCAAACTTCACGCCCGCGGTATGCAGCAGGTCTACGACCGCACGGGTGGTGCGGCGGCCGTCGTCATCATAGGCGCCGGCGCAGCCCACCCAGAGCAGGTATTCCATATCGGAGAAATCGGCCTCGTCCTCACCGATGATGGGCACGTCGATGCCATCGGCGCGGGCCTCATCGATCCAGGCGCGGCGCTCAGAATTATTCCGGCCCCACGGGTTGCCCTTGTTTTCCATGTTCTTGAATAGGCCGGTGAGCTCAGATGGGAAGTCAGATTCAGCGAGCACCTTGAAGCGGCGCAGGTCTGCGATGTGGTCGATGTGCTCAATATCGGTAGGACACTGATCCACGCACGCACCACAGTTGGTACAAGACCACAGCACATCATCATCGATAACGCCGGCCATGGACAGTACATCCAAGCCCTCGTGCGGGTTGTAGTTATCCAGCGCTCCCTGGCGCAGGTCCATCATGAGCTTTTTGGGGCTCAGTGGCTTCTCGGTATTCCAGGCTGGGCATAGCTCCTGGCAGCGACCACACTCGGTACATGAAGTGGAATCCAGCAGCATCTTCCAGCTGCCTGGTGTGATGTCCTCTTCCAAATCCGGGGTGGGCAAGGACTGCAGTGCCTTTTCACCGGTGGCATTGCGTTGGAAGAAAATATTGAAAAAGCTGGTGAAGCGGTGCCACATGACGCCCCACTGGAAATTGCGGGAGATAAAGACGATAAACAGCATGCCGGACAGCAGCTTGAACAGGGCGAAGAAGCTCACCAGGGCCGGTGACTCGGGGAAGAGCTTGGCCAAGTGGATACTCAAGAAATCCGCCCAGGCGGAACCGCCGCCGTAGGTGGCGATCTTGGTGGACTTCACCAAGATCATGCCGAGGCCCTCGGAAAAGACGATGAACTCTACCCAGCGTGCGGAGGCGGTCTGGGAGTTGAAGAAGCGGCTGCCACGCTCGGTATCGCCGAGCTTGAGGCGCACACCGATGAGGAAGCCAATGCCGAGCACCGTCGCGATGCCCAAGACTTCTTCCACAAAGTGGTAGACCGGCCAGTGGCTGAGCCACGGCCAGCCCTTATTCGGTGCGAAGGTTTGGATATAGGCCTCGAACCACACCAGGATGCCGAAAAGGAAGCCCACCATCACCAGCCAGTGGGCGGCATTGACCAGAGGTTTTCCCTTGAAATGGGAGTGGCCAAAGACCTCTGCCAGCACGCGCCCGACGCGCTTTACGGGGCTGTTGGTGCGCTCTAGTTGGGTTGGTCCGCCCGAGCGGATGAACTTAATGAGCGCGCCTATGCGGGCGAAAAAGTATAGCCACACCGGAATCGATGTGGCTATAGCGATCCAACCGGACACGGTTGTCATTCGTGCTCCTTCACTACTGATGCTCCACGTTGTTATCTACCTTAAGGCCTCAAGGCGCAATCATGGGAGTCAGTATTCAGTAACTATGAGTGAAGGGATAAAGGCCTTAGTAGTGGAAGCCGCCTTCAGCTTCCGCCTTCTCAAAGGCGCGGGTAGCAATAGGAACCATGCGTGCCTTACGCGGGAGGATGGAGAAGACGCCACGGACGGCGCGGGAGAAGATCTTGAGCTTGCGCTCATCCTTCTTGGTCCACTCCCAGCCAATCTTGTTGCGCAGCTTGTCTGGAATCATGCCGATTGCAACCCACAACAGCAGGCGGGATGCGTAAGGTGCAACGGGCTTCCACAGCCAGTTGGGCACCTTGGGATCTGGGGTGTCGAGGGTAAGGCCGTTGATGATGCGGGAGCGCTCGATGGTCTCGCTGATATCGAGGTTTTCGATCATGTTGTCCACGTACTCTTCAAATTCAGCGTACGTCTTGGGCGCATCGTCGGGCTCTGCAACCCCGTAGAAGGTGTACCAGGTACGGGTCTCCTGGAAGAGCTGCTCCCGCTCCTCTGGGGTCAGAGGATCCATGAAGTTGCCGGCCAGCTGGTACGGCATAGCAGCGAAGGTGGCGTGTGCCCAGTAGTAAACATCCGGGTTCAGCGGGTGGTAGCGGCTTCCATCTGGGTGGGTGCCCTTGATGTCCTTGTGGAAGTCACGAATCATGACGCCAACTTCTGGGCCTTCGTAGATCGTGCGGATGATCGGGAAGGCGGAGCGAACCAAGCGCGCAACCTCGTTATCGAAAACGTTGGAGTGCTGCACTAGAGACCGGCTGATGTCACGCTGGGCAATCTGCAAAAGACCAGCAGACAGTGCGACGAATGCGGAGCGCCAGTCACCAAAGCGCTGCCACAGGATGGAATCCGGACCCAGCTCAGGCAGGTTATCGGTGTTGTTATCTGCAGTCTGGGTGTGCTTGTCGTTTACAGTGCTTTCAGGATTGCTCAGAGTAGTCATTACGCCTCCTTAAGGGCAGTAGCGGACTTTTGATGTTTCTGGCGTTCGGACGAGGCGGACTCAGGGGCGTAGTTGGATGCTCGCTTGAAATCATGGGCCGGTGCATCGAACCCTGCGAGCACTTCGCGGATTCCGCGTACAGTGCCGGGCTGAACCAACCATTTATCGTGCTTGACGGTTAGTTCGCCTGGTCCACGAATTTCGAGCTGGCGGACGTAGCGGCGGCAGTGATCGGCGCGGGCTTCGATGACAGCTAGTGGGCGACGCTTGAGGTAAGAGTCGCGCGGGGTGGGGCCGTCAACAAAGAGGGCATTAGGCAGCCCAAATACCTCTACACCGTGGTGGAGGTACATGTCATCGACGCTGGCCTTTGACCGTCCCGGTACGG
This sequence comes from Corynebacterium nasorum, assembly GCF_022345765.1. NCBI lineage: Bacteria > Bacillati > Actinomycetota > Actinomycetes > Mycobacteriales > Corynebacteriaceae > Corynebacterium > Corynebacterium nasorum. Next base: position 108,158 of record NZ_JAKRDR010000005.1, read on the forward strand.
AAATCCACGGGGATTCCTCGCCGGTGGCGCGAATCAACACATCGAAAGCTTGGGTTTCCTGACCGGAATCACCGAGGTAGGAGATTTCCCATTTGCCTTCTGCTCGGTCGAACTCGGCACCAGTAACGGCGGTGGAACCGCGGAACTCGGCGCCACTGGCAGCAACAGCCTCTTCAAGGTGGCGTATTACAGAAGCTGGCGAGCCATCAGTTTTGGTGAGACGGAGGTACGGGGTACGGAAGTGGTACTTCCGGGAAACCTCAGTGGCTTCAGCGGAATTGAAGTGACCGCCGATGTGTGGTTCTTGTTCAAAAAGAACGGTGTCGAATCCAGAGAATGCGCATTCAGAAGCTGCGGCGCATCCGGCTACTCCGGCACCAACCACTGCGACAGTCGGTCGGCGGTATGGCTTGAACATACTGTTCCTTTCGAGTTTCACAGGGCGCTTACTGGCCGCTGTGTGTTGTGCAATTTATGCATTCAGCAGAACACATTTCTGAGTATGTTGTGATCGTACACACATACCCTTTGAATGTGAAGTGAGTTACTGAATTTAAAAGGTGGCTGCTTATGCTGCGCAGTACTCAGGGGAGGAAGCGCAAGGCCTTTCCTAAGCGCAATGCGGAGCTCAGCAAAGTGCCGTAGTACTTATTGGGAAGCCAGCTTGGCCCGCGCATCGGCATGATCCTTTGCGAGGAGATATTCTTCGCTTCTGTATATTTGGTCAGACCCTCGTGGCCATGACGGCGGCCAACACCGGACTCCTTGACGCCACCCAACGGGGTGGAAATCGAGGCCCATGTGGAGGCGTAGCCGTCATTGATGGTCACGCTGCCTGCATCGATTTTCTCAGCGATGCCCTGCGCGGTCTCGGGTTGGCCGAATACAGAGGAGTTCAGGCCGTAGGGCAATTTATTTGCCTGCTCGATGGCCTCTTCGACATCGCGCACGCGTTGCACGTACACCACAGGGCCAAAGACCTCTTGCTCTGCAAGCTCGGCGCCTTCACCCAAATCAGTGAGAACCGTGGGTTCAAAGTGATAGGGGCCAATATCCGGGCGGGGCTTGCCGCCAGTAATAACGGTGGCACCCTTATCCACCGCATCGTCGACAAAGTGCTGCACCACATCTAATTGGTTTTGGCCGATGAGTGAACCCATCGTGTAGTCCCAGTTCAAACCGGAACCAAGTTTGATGGACTCGGTTGCCCGGCGGAATGCGTTAATGAATTGATCGAAGATGGCATCGGGTACGTAGATGCGTTCAATCGACACGCACAGCTGGCCCGAATTGGAAAAGCAAGCGGTAGCGATGGTGTCAATATGCTTGTCGATGTCCGCATCCGGCGCGATGATCATAGGGTTCTTGCCGCCCAGTTCTGCGGAATATCCAACGAGGCGCTCGCCTACAGTGGTACCCAAAATCTTGCCGGTCTTGGTGGAACCGGTAAACATCAGGTAATCGCAGCGTTCGGAGATAGCGGAGCCGACGACTCGACCGGAGCCGGTAACGATCTGCAGCAAATCCTTCGGCAGTCCTGCTTCCCTCAAGAGGTAGAGGGAAATCAGGTTAGAAAACGGGGTGGATCCATCGGGCTTGGCCACAACGCCATTGCCGGCAAGTAGTGCCGCAACGGCATCGGAAATGCCCAGTGCTAATGGGTAGTTCCATGGGCTGATTTGCCCCACAACACCCTTAGGAACTCGCTGCAAGTGAGTTTTGGTGATGAGCGGAAATGCGCCCGGCTGCTTCTGAGTGGCCAGTAGCTTTGGCGCATTATTTGAGTAATAACGCGCGTTATTTAGTACATCGAGTACCTCATCAAAGGCGGCCGTGCGGTCCTTGCCGGTTTCCAATTGGATGAAGTCCGCCAACAGCTCGCGGTGTTTAGCCACGAGGTGGTGGAAGCGCTTCATTACCTTTACGCGCTGCTTAACGTCGGTATCGGCCCAGGCCTTTTGGGTCTGACGCGAACGGCGGAAAGCCTCATCTACGTCTTCTTCGGAACCTACTCCAACCCAGCCTAATTCTTCTTCAAATAAGGGGGAGTGGACCGCTTTGCGTTCGCCTTTATCCAGCGAGCCGGTGGAGTAGTTAGTGGTGAGATGTTGTAGCTCAGTTAGTAATTGCTGTGGCAAGGGCCGTTCTTGTAGACGGCGTGGTAAAGACATGTAATGCACGCTCCAGAAAGATCAATGAAAAGGTTCGTGAGCTAAAAAGCTCACGAACAATTGGGAAGCCGGTGTGTTTTAGAACGGGCAGCCGGCTGCACGGCGTGCGGCTACTGCATCATCGGAATCCGGCTTGTCGGTAGATTCCGCGGTGGCAGCAGAGTCCTTAGCCTGGGCGGCGTTGTAGCCTTGGATCTTCTTCGGCTCCTTGTACTTGCCCTCGATCATGCCGTTCTTGATCATCAAGGAACGACCCGGCTCCATGTAGCGCTTGTCCTCAGGGAGGTGGTCCATGATGAAGCGAACGGACTTAGCGATGCGGTCGAAGCGCTTCTGGTCGCGCTTGGTCCACTTCAGATCCAGGATGTCGCGGTACTTCTGCGGCAGGGTAGCCACAGTCAACCAGATGGCGCTGCGCATAATGGGCTTCCAGATAACCTTCCATACTGCCTCTGGAACGCCTTCCGGAGCTTTGACCGGCTCTACGCGTGCGGTGCGCAGTGCGAAGTCAACGGTCTGGTTGCGCTCGAGCACGGTGTCTGCCATGTCATCCATGTACTTGATCAAGTCATCGTAGTTATCGATGACCGGACGCTCAGACATGCCGTACTTATCCCACCAAGTCACGCCCTCGCGAACGATTTGGTCGCGCTCTTCCTTGGTGAACGGGGTACCGAAGAGTTCCTGGGCGTAGATAACGCGGTAGACGAAGGTAGCGTGTGCCCAGTAGTAAGTCTCCGGGTTCAGGGAGTGGTAACGCTCGCCATTTTGCAGCGTGCCCTTAATGGTGACGTGGTAGTCGCGGATGCGCTCACCGATGTCCCCATCATCGTAGATGGACTCAATAATCTGCGGCGTAGAGCGCTGCAGGCGAGCGAAAGGCTCGTCGAAGAACTTCGAGTGGTCCAAAAGGGATTGACCAATCGCTGGGTGCATATTCTGCAAAATGCCGGTGTAGCCGCGCAATAGCTGCAGGCGGTTATCCGAGCCCCACTTCCACAACAGGGAATCCGGGCCCAAAGGAGCGCGGCGCAGCTCGCGCTTTTCTTCCTTCTTGTCCTGAGCGTTTACTTCTTCCGCACCGGACTGAGTGGAATCAATGTGGGTATTTTCTTCGTTTGCCTGTGCATTTTCGGGTTTCAGTGAGTTGGACAATTCGACCCTCCGTAGTCGATAAAATCTGATGGTTGTGAAGCGTAACACACACCGGTGCACACTTATTACATGGCGCACAAATTTGGGGGTACAGTGTTGTGTGCTGCAGGTTTAGTGGGGGATTGGAAGTTGACAATGGCAGGAGTGCGATAATCTTCTTTAAACACATGATCTGGGCTACACCGTTGCGGGCGTATTTAATTGCACCCCTTTTTGTGTGACGTGTCTCAGGTAGTGCTAACGTGTGTTCAAGCTCATTTTATCAGTGGATTGCGTAAGTCTATTTCTCATCGTGGGCTTGTATATCTCTTGCCGCGGTAAAGAGTGGGCTGAAAATTCACCGTAGACGGGGGACGCCGCTAAAACAGGCAGCTACCCCGCCTTTTCAATTCCACAGAAAGGTTCCTTCATGGGCAGGATTAGTATTCCAAAGTTTGCAACCGCACTGGCTGCCGGGCTTGCAGCTTTTGGTGTAACAGGTTTTGCGGTAGCCCAAGGTGGCTTGACCGCTAATATCGCACTTTCAGGAACCTTCTTTAAGGTGAACATGAGCCACCTAGAGGGCGAAGGATTGTCGATCTTCGTTGATAGGGACAAGATGGGAGAAGAAACCATCCCCGCCGCGCGCTTGAAGTTTGAGCACGCCGTGGCTTCCAATTTGTGCCTGTCCGCCAATCTTCCTGATGTCCCAGGCATTGGCGAGACCACCTTCGCCCTCCGTGCGAATGGTGATGACAGTGTGGAGGTAGAGAATCTCTTGGTTGGTGCTACCGATATTAAGGGTCAGCTGGATCTGACGAATGCCAACGTGGGTGTTGACGCCAGCCAGGTTAATGACAAGGCAGATCCAGGTTCGTGGGGATTGTACGCGCAGAAGGTGACCCTGAGCGCGGACGATATTCGTACGACCTCGGTGGGAGCAGAAAGGCTCGCTGCCTCTGGTGTGAATGTGACGGTGAAGAGGGGAAGCAACAACAATGGCTGCTAAGTCTTCTGATGATGAGACTTTGCGCATGCCTGCGGTGAACGAAACCGGTGCCGATAACGGCGAAGCTGCACGCAGCGCCCAAGATTCCACCCATGAGCCGGCCGAGAAAACCGCTGGCGAGGCCGCCACTGGCACTGATCACGCTAGTGCTGCGGAGACGAAGGCCGACGACACCGCTAAGGCTGGCGCTGAAGCCACGGCCGCGGCGGAAAGCGATGGAGACAACGCATCGCAGTCGGTAGCGGATGCGGTTAAAAGCGCTGGTGAATCGCAGGACTCCGCAGCGAATAACAAAAATGACAAAGCCGTAACCCGAGTGGCTCCTAAAGAGAGCTGGTGGAAGCGGTTTAAACACTGGCGTAAGCGTCGTCCGTTCGCGGGTGGATTGTTGCTTATCTTGTCCGGCATCGCCATCGCAGCGCCGGCCTATATTACTGTGCGCATTTCTGATCTGTTGGTCATGATTTCCACGGTGTCGGGCGTTTCGACGCTCCTTATTGGTGCGGCACTTATCATGTTCGGCCTTGGAGCTTGGTTTCGGCAGGAGACCTCGTCTTACCTGGGTGTTTTAGCCATCTTGGTGGCGATCATCGCGCTTCCCACCACGAACCTGGGCGGCTTCGTGATCGGCAGCCTTTTGGGCATTATCGGTGGTGCGCTCTCATTTGCTTGGCAGCCACAGGATCGCCAGAAGTCTCCAAAGAAGCACAAGAAGAAGAAAAAATCCCAGGCCAAAGAGCTGGCGGGTTCAGTATGAAGCTATTCAGGCTGAGCTCACTACCGCGTCGTCGCTCCGCTCGTGTGGTAAAAGGTAGTGTGCTCGCAGTGCTCTGCGCTTTTACCGCGGTGTGTGCGGTGAACCAACCTGAGGAAACCCGTGCGCAGGAAGGCTTGGCCTTAGCGCAATCTGAACTCAGCACGGTGACTGCTGATAATGTCACCCTGACTGGAAACGTAAGCGCCTCGCTTATTACTGTGCCTACCGCACAGGGTGAACAACGAGCACTGAAACTCGTAGGTGACAAGTTGGCCGCGCGAAACCTCGCGTTGACCCTGCCCGCGGCTGTGGGGCAAGGCAAGCTAACCACTGGTGACGTGGAAACCACCGTCACGGACGGGCCGGTCACCGTCCTGACCACTGGACTACAGACAACGCCCGCGGTGGTGGATCACCCCACCATTCCGGTAAACGTCGATTTATCCAACGGCGATCTCAACGCGGTGCTTGATCAATTGGGCGTTCCCGACCCGCACGTGGTGCCCGATGCTCCTATCCCCAACGTTTTGATGGAGCACATTTCGCTACAAGATGTCACCATGGAGCTGGTCAACCTGCAGGGCGCTAATTTGCACGCCCCGCAGGTCCAGCTCAACGTGCAGTAACCACGCTGCAGCTTCCCTTTAAGCCTTATTGAACTGCGATTGGTGCAGGCACCAATAGGCGCCCTGGGTTTCAAGGAGATCATCGTGCGAGCCCTGTTCGACGATGGTGCCGTTTTCCATGACGAGGATGAGATCGGCATCGCGAATAGTAGACAAGCGGTGGGCGATGACGAAGGAGGTGCGATCTGCGCGCAGTGCGTTCATCGCTTCTTGGACGAGTACCTCAGTGTGGGTATCGACCGAAGAGGTGGCTTCGTCGAGAATGAGCAGCGCGGGCTGGGCCAAAAACGCGCGGGCAATGGTGATGAGCTGGCGCTCGCCGGCCGAGATGGCGCCGCCGTCTTGATCGATAATGGTGTCGTAGCCCTCGGGCAGCGCGTGGACGAAGCGGTCCACATAAGTCGCTTTAGCTGCGGCGATGACTTCCTCATCCGTCGCGTCCAAGCGGCCGTAGCGAATGTTGTCCATGATCGACCCTTTGAAAAGCACGGCGTCCTGGAGCACCATGCCCACCTGGGAGCGCAGCGTCTGGCGGGGCATGCGGGCGATATCGTGCCCGTCAATGAGAATCTGACCGCCGTCTAATTCATAAAAGCGCATCAGCAGGTTGACCAAGGTTGTTTTGCCGGCTCCGGTGGGGCCGACAATGGCCGCGGTCTGGCCGGGCTCCACGCGCAGGTTGAGGCCGGTGATGAGTTCTTTATCCTCCGAGTAGGAGAAATCAACGTCTTGGAACTCAACGAGTCCGCGAGCGCGGCCGGGGAGGTCCTCGTCGGTGGTGTCGGGGGATTGTTCTTCGGCGTCGAGAAGCTCAAAGACGCGTTCGGCCGAGGCCACGCCGGATTGGACCTGCTGCATCATGCCACCAAGCTGGCCCAGCGGCTGGTTGAACTCGCGAGAATACTGGATGAAAGCAGTGGCTGCGCCCAAAGTCATGTGGCCATTAGCCACGCGCAGGCCACCCAAGACCGCGATGGCAACGTAGGACAGATAGGACAGGAACTGCATGATTGGCATCATGCTGCCGGAGAGGAATTGTGCTTTTGCCGCGGAGCGGTAAAGCTCTTCGTTGCGCTTATCAAATTCCTCCGTCATAGCTTCTGTGCGGCCGAAGACGATGGCAAGGTCATGGCCGGAGAAGGATTCTTCTACCTGGCCATTGAGCTGGCCGGTAGAGCGCCATTGCGTTTTGAATTGGCGCTGTGAGCGGCCGCCGATGACCCCGATGACTAGGGCGGTAAGCGGCAGAGCTAGGAGAGCAACCAGCGCGAGCTGCCAAGAAACGCTAAACATCATGATGGTGATGCCGATGACCAACAGAGCGTCATAAAACAGCTGCGAGAGTGCTTGCTGCAGTGCCTGCTGCACGTTGTCGATGTCATTGGTGGTGCGTGAGAGGATATCGCCGCGCTGCTGGGAATCAAAGTAATTCAACGGCAGCGCATTAATCTTGGCCTCTACCCGCTCACGCAGGTCAAATACGGTATCCATGCTCACCTTGTTGAGAATGGCGCCCTGCCACCATTGGAAGCCGGAAGAGACGATGTACATCGCGATTACGGTGATGATGAGCGTGCCCAAGCGGTTAAAGTTAATGCCTTCGCCAGGGATGAAATCCATGGCGGAAGCCATGTCCGCGAAGCGGTCCTGTCCTTGAGCGCGCATGCCATCGATGGCTTGTTGGGCGGTTATATCGGTGGGAAGGTTACGGGAAATAACTCCGGCGAAGATGACGTCCATGGCCTTGCCCATGATTTTTGGAGCCACAACGGCTAAGAAAATGCAGACAACATTCATAGCTGCCACGGCCCATAGGCTGCGCTTAAATGGAGCAAGCAAGGAAAAGAGGCGTTTGATGGAGGGCCAAAAATTCTTGGCTTGGCGGGGTGCAGATTCCCCCATGACGTCAGGAGCGTTATCCGTGGGCTCGGCGGTGGAGGCGGTATTTTCAGCCATTAGTTCTCGCCTCCTGCAGCAGCGGCGGTTTCTTGGGAATCAACAATTTCTTGGTACACCGCGCAGCGATCGAGAAGTTCTTCGTGCGTGCCACGGTCAACAATGCGTCCGGCATCGAGTACCAGGATTTGGTCGGCATAGCGGATAGAGGCCACGCGCTGGGCGACGATTATGCTGGTCACCGGTTGCTCACGCTGTGCGAAGGAAGCCTGCATTGCGGCGCGCACCTTGGCATCGGTAGCCACATCAAGGGCAGAGAAGGAATCGTCGAAGAGATAGACCAGCGGGCGGGCGACCAGCATGCGCGCGATGGATAGGCGTTGGCGTTGGCCGCCGGAGACATTGGTGCCACCTTGAGCGATAGGCATGTCTAGGTCCTCCACGAAATCAGCCTGGGCTACGCGCAGCGCCTCCCAGAGCTCCTCATCGGTAGCTTCTGGGCGACCAAGACGCAGGTTGGAGGCCACCGTGCCGCTAAATAGGTAGGCCTTTTGTGGAACGATGGACACGCGCTGGACGATGTCCTGGCGGGCCAGGGAGGTGGTAGGGGTGGCGTCGATAAGCACTTGGCCCTCGGTTGGGACATAAAGGCGCGGGATAAGGGAAATGAGGGTGGTCTTGCCCGCGCCGGTCGAACCGATGATGGCCGTCGTGGTGCCGGGCTGGGCGGTAAAGGAAATATCCTCTAGCACCGGTGCCTCTGCGCCGCTATAAGAAAAGCTGACATTGCGGAATTCCACTGTGCCGGCGGACGTCGCCGGTGTTGTGGTGGACTCCGGTGGGGTAATGGACGGCTCATGGTTGAGAACCTCAGTGATGCGGCGGGCGCAAATGATAGCGCGCGGAAGCATCATAGCCATGAATGTTCCCATCATTACCGCAGCGAGAATCTGCAGTAAGTACTGCAAGAATGCGGTTAGCGAGCCGACATTGACTAGGCCGTCATCCACGCGGTGACCGCCAAACCACAGCACCGCGCCCGTGGCCACGTTGAGGATCACCGTAATGAGCGGAAACATCACCACGAAAAGCCGGCCGATGTTCAAGGACAGGCGGGTAATGTTCTTATTTTCCTCGGTGAAGCGCTCGGTTTCATAAGCCTCACGCACGAAGGCGCGCACCACGCGAATGCCGGTAATTTGCTCGCGCAGCGTGCCATTGATGGCGTCCAGCTTGTCTTGCATGGAGCGAAAGAGTGGCATGAGGCGGGCAATGATGACGGAAATCGTGCCGAGCAATACCGCCACGGACACCCACACCAGCCAGGACAGCCCGGCGTCTTCGCGCACGGCCATGATGATGCCGCCGATGGACATGATGGGTGCGGTCACCATGAAGTTCAGCATCATCATGTAGACCATTTGCACCTGTTGGACGTCATTGGTGCCGCGGGTAATAAGCGTAGGTGTGCCAAAACGGCTCATGTCCTCAGTGGACAGGGAATTAACGTGGCGAAAGACTTGGCTGCGCACATCCCGGCCCACCCCCATAGCGGTGCGACTGCCGCACCAAACTGCGCCGATGGCGGTGATGACTTGGGCAAAGGCTACGGCCAGCATGATGCCGCCGGTGCGCCAGATGAAGTCCACATCGCCCTGAGACACACCTTCATCAATGATCTTGGCATTTAGCGATGGGAGGTACAGCGTGGCGGCCGTGGATAGAGCCTGAAACACTAGAACCGCTATGACATATGGTGCATACGGCGCGGACCGTGTCCAAAGGATGCGAAGCAAATCCATAAACTTGCGACTCTTTCATACTGAAGCTATCTAGCTGTGCAAGTTTATATCTGCTTTGCGCGGCGGCGCTAGGGCTGGGCGGGGCTTAAATTCCCACATGCGCCAGCTGCGCGCGGGTGATGACGCTGTGCCAATCCTCGAAGTTTTCGAGGGGAGCGCACAGCCCTTCCCAAGTGGTAACGGCGATGCCCCGGGCCTTGAGCTCTAGCAGGAGCAGTTCGCGGTCGCCAGAAGAGGCCAGGCGGTGGATCTCGTTATGGGTGATATCGCCGTCGGCGCCTACATGCACGTTTCCTATCAGGCGGAGCCGGGGAGTGGTGCCGGGGCCGCAGTGGGATCCTGAGACGGCGTCGGCAAGCACGCCTGCGAGGCCGGCAAAGCGTCGAAGTAGACCGAATGGTGCGGTACGTTGAGTAATGAGGTCCACACACATGCCAGCGCTGATAAGCTTTTCGGCGGTGGATAGGGCGGCCGGTCCTTCCCCGATGATGGCTATACGCTGCATGGAAGTGCCTCCTTGTGTGGGGCGTGGACACCCCGCAATAGACTGTCTTGTCTGTAAATCTAGTCCGCTTGGTACGGATTGGAAACTTTTTATTCGCAGCTCCCGCCAAGCTCAGCGGCTTTTCGCGCATAATCTCCTGCACCGCCTTGGGGTTTTGCCTAATGTGTGACGGCATGAACCCAACAACGAACCTGCTGGACGGTGGCAAGAACTACCGTGACCCCAGCATCTCCCCGGAAGGCACGCGGGATACCGCGCCGCTGGACGCCGAGGTAGCCGCGCGCAACCAGCAATTGGTAGACCAGTGGGCGGATAAGCTGCACGATGCCTCTGCCGAAACCATCACCGAATGGGCCGCCGAGCACGCTCCCGGCCGCCTTGCGGTGACCATGTCCATGGAAAATACGGTCTTGGCCGAGCTCGCCCACCGCGCCGGGCTCGATGCGGATCTGCTTTTCATCGATACTGGCTGGCACTTCCCGGAAACCCTCCAGGTGGCCGATGAGGTAGAAAAGCGCTACCGGGACCTGCCCCTAGTGCGGGTGCTGCCGCTATTGAGCCCAGAAGAACAAGACGAGGTCTACGGCCCGCGCCTGTATGCCCGCGATACCGCGGCCTATAACCGCATGCGCAAGGTGGAACCGCTAAATATGGCGATGGACCCGTATGCCGGCTGGGTTACCGGCCTGCGCCGCGCCGATTCCGAGCACCGCGCCACCGCCCCGGCGCTGAGCTTGGATCGCACCGGACGATTGAAGATATCGCCCATCATCACCTGGGATTTAGACGATACGGACCGCTATATCGAGGACAACGACCTCATCATCCACCCACTCACCCTGCAGGGATACCGCTCCATCGGCTGCGCCCCGCTGACCTTCCCAGTTGGCGAAGGCGAAGATGCCCGATCCGGGCGCGTATTTGCAGACGGCAAGACAGAATGCGGGTTACACGAATAATGAGCACACTTTCCCCACACCTCAAAGACCTTGAAAACGAGTCCATTCACATCCTGCGTGAGGTGGCCGGCCAATTCGACAAGGTAGGCATCCTTTTTTCGGGAGGCAAGGACTCCGTCGTTGTCTTCGAGCTGGCCCGCCGCGCCTTCGCTCCGGCCACGGTTCCGTTCGAGCTCCTCCACGTCGATACCGGGCATAACTTCCCCGAGGTCATCGACTTCCGCGACCGCCTCGTGGAAGAATCCGGTGCCCGCCTGCACGTCGCCCGCGTCCAGGATTGGATCGACCGCGGTGACCTGCAGGAGCGCCCCGATGGCACCCGCAACCCGCTGCAGTCGGTGCCGTTGGTAGAGACCATCGCCGAGCGCGAGTATGACGCCGTATGCGGTGGCGCCCGCCGCGATGAGGAGCGCGCCCGCGCCAAGGAGCGCATCTTCTCCATCCGTGATTCCTTCGGCGGCTGGGACCCCCGCCGCCAGCGCCCCGAGCTCTGGGACCTGTACAACGGCGGCAAGATGGCCGGCGAAAACGTCCGCGTCTTCCCCATTTCCAACTGGACCGAGTCCGATATTTGGGAATACATCGGCGCCCGCGAACTGGAGCTGCCCTCCATCTACTACTCCCACGAGCGCGAGGTATTCAAGCGCAATGGCATGTGGCTAGCCCCTGGTGAATGGGGTGGCCCGGCCGAGGGCGAGGAGCTAGAAACCCGCACCGTGCGCTACCGCACCGTGGGCGATATGTCCTGCACCGGTGCCGTGGAATCCACGGCATCGACGCCGGATGAGGTGCTCGCGGAGATTTCCATTTCCACCCTCTCCGAGCGCGGTGCCACCCGCGCCGATGACAAACTCTCCGAGTCCGCTATGGAGGACCGCAAGAAGGAAGGCTACTTCTGATGACCACCACCCTCGCGCCGAATGTCGGCGCCCTCAAGCAGCGCGATACCCTGCGCCTGTGCACCGCCGGCTCCGTTGATGACGGCAAGTCCACCTTCGTCGGCCGCCTGCTCTATGACACCAAGTCCGTGCTTGCAGACCAGGTGGAGTCCATGGAGCGCACCTCCACCGACCGCGGCTTCGACGGCATGGACCTCTCTTTGCTTGTCGACGGCCTGCGTGCCGAGCGCGAGCAGGGCATTACCATCGACGTGGCTTATCGCTACTTCGCCACGGATAAGCGCACCTTCATCCTCGCCGATACCCCGGGGCACGTGCAGTACACCCGCAATACGGTCACCGGCATGTCTACCTCCCAGGTAGTGGTGCTTCTTATCGACGCCCGCCATGGCGTCGTCGAACAAACCCGCCGCCACCTCAACGTCGCCGCCCTCCTTGGTGTGCGCCACGTGGTCCTCGCGGTGAACAAGATTGACCTCGTGGACTATGACGAGCAGGTCTTTCGCGATATTGAGTCCGAGTTCAACCAGATCGCCGCGCGCTTAGACATCACCGATACCACCGTGGTGCCGATTTCCGCGCTCAAGGGCGATAACGTGGTCGAGCGTTCCTCTAATATGCCCTGGTACACCGGACCGACTGTCCTCGAGGTGCTCGAGACCGTCCCCGTGGCCACTGGCCGCGCCGATGAGCTGGACTTCCGTTTCCCCATTCAGTACGTCATCCGCGAGCACGCCTCCGATTACCGCGGCTACGCCGGCCGCGTGAAGGCAGGCTCCATCTCCGTGGGCGATGAGGTTGGCCTTCCCGAAGGCCGCACCAGCACCGTCACCCAGATTGACACTGCCGACGGCCCCGCCGACTCCGCCACCACCGGCGACTCCGTGACGCTCCTGCTTGCCGACGACATCGATCTCGCCCGCGGCGATCTCATCGCCGGGTCCCAACGCCCCGCGGCCACCCGCGAATTCGATGCCACAGTCGTTGGCCTGACCGAAAAGGACATCAAGCCCGGACAGATGCTCAAGCTGCGCTACGGATCCTCCCTGGTCAAAGCCCGCATCGCCGCCATCACTCGCACCCTGGACCTCGATGGCGTTTCCGATGTTGAGAACCCCGAGTCCGTCGCTATGAACGACATCGCCCACATCACCATCCAGACCCAAGCCGAGCTCCCCGTCGAGGACTACGCCGCCCGCGGCGCGGTGGGCAACTTCCTGCTCATCGACCAATCTTCCGGCAACACCCTCGCCGCCGGATTCGTGGGCCACCGCCTGCGCTAGTTGTTCTTCGTGCCGCTGCTGCTCTCACTTCTGTCACCGCGCATCATAATGATGCCCGTGACTCCGAGCAGTAGCGGCGTGGAGATACCGAACACCGTAGGCCCTACTACGGTTAAGTTCACGCTCAGCAGGACAACCGCCGCCACCAGAGCGAAAGCTCCGAACTTCTGCTGAAACGTCTTCTCGCTCATTACTATCTCTCCTTCGGCTACGCTTTGGCCACGATAACCTGCTCCTAGTTCCCCGCGAAAGCCTAGAACGCGGCCACTTTTGGCTGCCGCGCCCCTCTAGGCTTTTGGTACTTATGGGAAGAATACTTCTCCCACAGCGGGGCCTAGCTCTGAGAAAAATTCTGGAGTGTTGCCGGCGACCTTTCCCTGCCATTGGATTTTGTCATCTTCGTTGTAGTCCAATGCGCTGGCCAGCGTATCTCCGGCTAATCGGTCTAACCAGCCTTCTATAGCGGTTTCTTCTTCCGACATGGCAGAACCAAGTCCCGGAAGAACCGTCATTTCCACTCCCACATACGCAATCCCTCTCGGTTTCGAGACTGTGAAAATGGCGTATGCGAGTCCTGCAGTTCTCCACACCGCCCGAAGCTCTACTGAAGCCGGAGAAAGCCCATTGTCTCCTGCGTAGTATCGCTTTAGTAGGCAGTTCATCTTCTCCGCGAATTCTGTTGAATTCCAGCCATCAGTCACCTTCATTATTCCTCTGGGGATAAGGTCTTGATATTCACGGCGGCGATTAACTGTTTAAAGAGCCCAGATTCTTTTCTAATTTTCTGCATTCCAGAGCTTGCTGTATTCGTCCGCAATCAAGGGCCACATAAAAGAGCATGCTTCGTCGTAGGAGCGTACATCGGTAATGGCATGGCCGCTGATAACTAGGTCGTGGTAAATCAAGCGACCTGATTCATCATGGCGTTCCTCTGGATCTGGAAACCTTAATGCCAAGTGTCCATTGCAGCGCTCAAACACGTGGCGGGAGTTTTCAAAGCCCGAAAATGCCTCAAGATATGGCGGCAATGGGTCCTTATAGCCGCCATCGAGTAAGAACTTATGGCCCCAGTGTTTGCCTCGCGTAGCCCAGATTATTTCCATCGCGGCGACCTTTCGAGAATGTCGTTGTCGATGCTCTCGCGCAATTTCATGACGAAATCTGTAAGCAACAATTCCTTAAATGCATGCTTTTCCACCGCATTCTTTCGAGCCTCGGCAATCACCGGAATGGCTGCAGACATGAGCGGGTCAACCAGACCAGCGATACCTTGAGCCTTGGCCAGGAAATTAAATGGCATCTTGTTTACTTTGCCAAGCATCGCAAAAGCCGATTGTGCTATACCAAGTCCCCTTTTCACCATCTTTTCGTCCGCTAGGCCAGCCGGGAGAAGGCGCAATACATTCCACCGCTGGTAGCGCTGGATAGGCAAAATCGTAGATAACGGAAGCAAGGCGTCGACGCCTTTGTGCTTTTCTAAATCAATTGTGCCGTTCTTGAATTCAGCTGAAGAGATGACGATGTAGTCCTCTCCGACGGATAGAGCCTCGTCGCCGTTGACGAAATCTGCCAGAACTTTGCGCAGCGCGTTCAGTTCATCAGCGGCATGAAGAACGACGAGCTCATGGAGCCTGTGCGCATCCAACTCCGGCATGAGGTCGGCTTTAGAAAGCGCGATAACCCAGATGCGGGGAAACTGCTCCAGCCGTTCATTGTCAGCAATGATGTCGGATTTAATGCCCAGCAATGTGTTCCGGAAGGTGCCGAATAGTGACTTGAGGTAGCGATCTTCGTCGCCTTCGTGGTCGAGCAGCTTTTGTGCGTCAACCAAAACCAGAGCGACATCTGATTGGATCAGCTGGCGGAAAGTATGAGCCCGATCATTTCGTTCGCTTTCAGAGCTGACCTCTGACTCGAACCATTCGCCTGGATAGTCATGCCAAGTAATGCCAATGTGCGAAGTCTTCTTCTTCGCGTCCAAGGGCTGTGACTCTGGTACGAATTTAAAACCGAATGGAGAGGAAACAAACTTATCCTGCATCGGAGCTTGGGCTTGCTCCTTCATTCCCAAGTATTTTTGGAGCAGTTTATTTCCGCGCGCAGAATCGTCCGCTAAGAATCTGTACCCGTTCTTATGGATAGTCGATGGCTCGTGGAAGCGGCCAAAGAGTGAGGAAAGAAGGACTGTCTTTCCGCTTCCAGCCTGACCAAAAACTGCGATGTGCTGGTGAATTTGTTGTTTGCTCATAGTGCGAAAATACATCAGCTGAAAACATCATTCCTGACGCCTGCGAGAAATTCTTCAGAGGCCAAGGGGTGGGTAAAAGCGGTGGATTGATTACGCCTTTAGCTGCCTACAGATGTTGGCGGTACGTCGCCGGACATGATGACCTTTTTCTGGCCTTCATCCCAGCGGAAGCCAGCGTCAGTCGTACCGGAGCGGTTCGCGTTGCCTTCGCCTTCGCGCGGCCAGTGGTAGGTTACCGCGATCTCGGAGTCACTGACGCGCTCAATAGTGGGGGCGAATCCATAGGGCTTTGCCGTTGCGGTGCCTAAATATTCGCCATGGTTAAACAACATAATGTGGAAGGGTGAAGAACTAGTTCCTCCCTCAACCATCAGCGTTTCCCACGATAGAGATGCACAGGGATCGTAGCCTGAGGAATCGAAAAGCTGCCATCCGATGGTGCCCCACGGAGCTACTTGGGATACGCCCTCGGAGAAAGCAGCTTGGGCATCTGCCGCGCCACACGACGAAGTGGTGTCGGCTTCTGGGCTCGGCTGCTCGTCATCCATCATCACGTTCGGTGGCACCGGCCGAGTAGGTTCTTCTTCCGCCGCAGCAGAGTCAGTGGACGATTCTTCCGGCTTGGCATCGCTACTTTCTTCCGTAACGGACATTGACGCCGACTCAACCGAAAACTCCTGTGCGGTTGTATCCGACGTTTCGTCATCGCAGGAAGCCAAGGAGAAACTAATAAGGGCGGCGCTCGCTGCAATGCTTATACGGCTTATTCGGCCTAGGTGGGCAGATGATTTAGGCATAAGATATTGCTTTCAAATTGAGGCGGTAGATGAAAAGTCAAAGGGGTGCACGCTGCGTTGTAGCGGGTGTAGGGAGACAACGCAGCAGAAGGGGAGTGACAGGGAATCGAACGCGGAATCGGGGTTAGCAGGGGTCAGAGAAATCCGCGTCATTATTGAGGGATCGGGCATTGCCGCCGTATTTAGCCTTGAGCTCGCAAACCTTTTCCACGCTGTGGCCGGCTTCATAGATGATGGCATAGACAGAGCCGCTCTCAGTACGGCTGCGCAGGGAACTACATGCGCCGCCCCGGATTATCTTGGAACCTGGGTACTTTTTGTGCACTCGGTAGGGCTCGGAAATCGGATCAGTTGCCGGCGGGATGATGACCGATTCCGCGATGAGTACGTAGCTGCCATCGCATTCGCCGTACCAATAATCTTCTGGCGGAAACTCCTCCTCGGCGGTAATGGGCCTGTCGCGAACCTTTGGAGTTTGCGTTTGCTGTGCATCGCAGAGTTGGAGCTGGTTGGTCAGCTGCTTCGGGGCGCCAGCCGTGTCCAACTTGCCCTTGTCGTAGCACTGATTGACGGAGTCTCCAGTCGTATTGTCAGACCGATACAACTTCCACTCATTATCGGTCCAGTAGAACAGTCCATAATTTGAGGATTGCTTTTGGGCCATGTAAAGCCAGGTGCCATCGCAAAACAGCTGAAGCGTGCCAATTGGAACGTCCATTAGGTCATCGGCTAGCGTTCCACACTTCTCCTCTGCGGAAGGTCCAGTGCTAGCGCTCTTAGCTTGTGTAGACGCAGCTTTCTTTTCAAGAGTGGATTCTTCTTCAGAAGCCGCTCCTTCGGTAGTTTCCTCGCTGCTGTTTTCTTGAGAATGAAAATTCGGTTCAGCGCTGCTCGAACCATCAGAATCCTTGTTTCCCGTTAGCGCCCAGGCGCCACCGCCAATAAGCGCAATGATGGCGAGAGCGGCAACGACAATAATGGCGGTGCGCGTGCCTTTGCTTGAAGATTCAGTGCTTGTTCCTGTGCCGGGGTCCTGCATAGAGGAGGCAGGCCCGTTCGAATCTGAAAGTGGGGTTGAGTCTGGTGGACCCCAAGAATTCTTGTCGTTCAAAGGTAAGGCTCCTTTGTGCGCTGTCCAGAAAGAGAAATGCGAAAGAAAGAGAATGATTAAGAATCATTCCGCGTCATACTATAGGCATAAGAGTTGCAAAGATTCTCTCGAATGGGACTATGAAAGGGGTATTTGCAACGTGCCACTTTTCTATTATGTAACTCGTAGGGATTAAGTACGTCATAATCTGTCTGACTGAAAAACCAACAGCGACCAAGCTGAGAAGTCCCAAAACCTCCTAGAAGGGCTTCATCTGATGCCTGCTTTCCGAGACAAGACCCAAATGAAGGAAACCGGGGAGGCCAATGTCCGGCTTAAGTCCAAGCATGACCAAAAATTATTTCCCCAATGAGGGGGAGAAAGGAGCCCTCGTGGGGCTGGACCGCAATCTCAACGCCGCGGAATTGCACGCAACTCGCAACCGGGTGAGTGTGTCCCCGGATCTCATCCGTCGCTTGGGTAGTGCCCTAGGCTATGACGCTATCGAGGCCTTCGGCTCCGAAGCACAGTCGGAATTGAACCAGGTCTTTGATTTGGGAGACATCATCGATCTGATGCTGCTTAGCCAGCTGTCGGACATGGAAGTCGCGCCGGGAATGGAGCAGCAGGTGGAGGGGGACGTCGCCAAGCAGCTGCTGCGGCGCATCAGTGCTGGTGATTACTTGACGCGCCGACAGGTGCATGACCGCCTGCCACGGGCGACGGTGATGCTCTACCGCATGGGGCATCCGCGGCTGTGGGCTTTTGCTGCGCGCCAGCGCCTGCCCCAGGACGCACACAAGGCAATTCCGGGGTCCTTTCACCGCGATATCACCGGGCCGTATACGACGCCGGAAGAGGCATGGCTGGGCATGTACGTGGCAGATGCTACGCGCCTGGGTGAGCTAAATACGCAGGTAGAAGATGCGGGGCTAGACGAGGACAGACAACAGCGCCTGCGGCTGGGTATGAGCCTGGCTGATACCTACCGCCAAGTCTGGAGCTCCGCGCGCGGTCATTGGCGCGTTAGCCCTCAGACGCGTTATATCGTGCCTTCGCGTTTTGGTTATTGCCCCTTTGTTTTCCGTGTGGCCGAGGGCGGGTGGCGCCGCGATTCCTTCGATGGGAGCCACGATCGCTTTATGGCCACTGAAGGCTATTGGATTGACGTGGAGCGCGAGCGGCTCATTCACCTTGGCGCGCCTGATCCGCACGACGCCTGGCTACCCACGGCACAGGTGGCCGCCGAAGCCCCCACGGAGGCCGACCTGGCGGTCGCGCGCGTGCTCAGCGGGAAAATTATCGCACTCGGTGCTGGCCAGAAGAATATTACGATTCGCCTGCGCCAGAAGAACCGCACGTTGAACTTCGATTAGGGAGGGCAGGTATTCTCACAGGCATGGAGAATCTCAACGGACGTACCCTTTTCGTCGCCGCTGTCGATGCGGAGGCCGCGCACATTCCGGAGGGCGAGCCCCTGCTCATTACTGGAATCGGCACGGTTCCAGCGGCCATTGCCTTAACGGAGGCTCTTGCCGACGCCCGCGCTAATGGCGCCCTTCCCGAGCGCGTGGTCAATATCGGCACGGCCGGCGCGCTTGTCGACGGCATGGCTGGCGTCTTCGAAGTAGGCAAGGTCACCAAACACGACTTCAAGCTCGAGGTGCTTACCGATATCAACCGCTACCTGCTGCCAGAGGTCATCGAGCTGGAAACCTCCGGCCGCTTGCCGGTTCGTGGGCTGGCCACGGGCGATATGTTTGTCTCCGATACTGCCCTGCGCACTGAGCTGGCCCAAAAATCCCAGCTCTGCGACATGGAAGGCTATTCCATTGCCGCAGTATGCCAGCGCTTCGACGTGCCCTGCACCCTGCTCAAGCAGGTCTCCGATTCCGCGAATGAGGAGTCCAAGGGCACGTGGGCCAACGTCCTCGACCGAGGCGCGCGCCAGCTCGCCTCGGCCGCTACGGATCTAGGCTTTCTGCGCTAAATACTAAAGCGCGCCGGCGGAGGGCCGGCGCGCTGCTTGTGGTCGCTGAGTCTTAGCTCAGCGGGCTCATGGACTGGTAGAGCTGCTCTACCATATCGCGTGGAGTCTCGTCATGTTCGTAGGTGACGTCGCTGAAGTCTTCAGGATCATCCTTGGAGCCGGTGATGATGTCTATATCTGAAGGCTCGACTTCCCCGGAGCGCAGCGCAGCCATTTCGGCGTGGTAGCGCACGACAACGGCAATGGTTGCGGCCACGGGGACGGCGAGGAACGCGCCAACAATGCCGGCCAGGGTGGAGCCAACGGTCACAGAGAGTAGGACGACCGTGGCGTGCAGGCCCATGGCCTTGGACTGCAGCAATGGTTGGAGGACGTTGCCTTCTACTTGCTGAACGATGATGATAACTGCCAAAGCAAGAAGCGCGTTGGTTAGTCCATTGGATACCAGAGCGATAATAACTGCCAAAGCACCGGCGGTTACGGCACCGATGATGGGGATGAAGCTGGCGAAGAAGGTCACCACGGCGATGACGAGTGCTAACGGAACTTGCAGAGCCCACAGGCCAAGGCCGATAAGTATAGCGTCCACCATGGCCACAGCTGCCTGCGCTTGGATGAAGCCGGACAAGGTCTTCCAGATGCGCGCGCCCAGCTCGGTAACGTGCCAGCCGGTGGAATTGCCGGTGTACTTGCGCAGCCAGGGCAGGAATTTGTCGCCGTCTTTGATGATGAAGAAGGTGACAAAGAGCATGATCAGCGCGGCCACGACGATGGAGCTGGCCATGGAGAAGCCGGAGATAACGCCGGTGGCGATAGTGGAGGCTTGGCCCTTGGCAAACTTGACCACGTCTTGGAGCACGGATTGCAGCTGGTCACTTTGGATATCGATGGGGGATTTTTCCACCATCTCTGTCAGCTGGTTAATGCCATCTTCGGCTTGGTCAATGAGCGTCTGGCTCTGGCTGGTGACAACCGGGGCCATGGCGGCAAAGACGCCGCAGAAGATGATGATGAGGCCGAGCAAGGTGCTCACGGCCGCGAGTGAGCGCGGGAATCCCTTGCCGCGCAGCCAGGCGCTGACTGGGTAAAGCACCGTGGAGACAAGGATGGCGAGCAGGACAGGGAGCAGGCCTACCCAGATGAACTTGAGCAAATAGCCCGCCAGGGCCAGGCCGGCGACGATGAGGATAAAGACCACCGAGACCTTGGTCATGGTGCGGAAGTCCTTGGCCAGGATGGCAGACTTATCATCGCACTCGGCGGGGTGCTCGCTGGCGGCTTCTGCACCGAGATGCGCATCATCATAAGCGACGAGGGTATGCGAATCTTCCTCGCCTGGCTTCTGAATCTGCGTTGCGGTGCCTTTTTCCTGCGCAGACGGGCGCTGGGCCTCGTCGCGGGAAGATGAATTATGTGACGTAGACATTGCTTACCACTATGCCACATAAAACGCGCAGCGCATATATGAAAAAGGAGGTAGCGGCCCACGGGCGGGACGCTACCTCCTGGGAGTGCCTTTAATGCGGCGGGAGATTACTCCTCGCGCAGGTTGCCTACGTTGCGGATGATGCCGAAGCGGTGCATGGTTACAGAGACTGCCTGCTCAAGGAGGTAAGGGATGAGCTCACGGCGGCCGTCGGCAAGCACCGGCTGGTCCAGCACCACGGAGTTGGAACGCACCGCGGCCTCGTAGATGGAATCCGGCACGGTGCCCAAGGCGCGCACGCGGGAGGAGGGGTCGTTGGCCACGTCGGTGGCAAAAGCCTCGTCGGTAATGGCCTTGACATCGAAACCGAGGTCCTGCAGCTGGGTAGCAACCTCCGGGGTGGCGGAGATTTCCGTTGCGGTACCGGTGATGGCGGCGGCCAGCACCTGGCGAGCAACCTCGCGCAGCGCATAGCCCTCGCCCACACGCACGCGCAGTTTGGTCAGCAGCGGACGGTAGCGGAAGATATTGGCCTCAGAGACCAACCCGGTGCGGTCGTGATTGCGGCCGAACTCTTCCTGCCAAGCCAACTGGTCCAGCTCAGCGGCGCGCCACAGCCAGGTGATGTCGTCCTCGGTGAGCTTGCCGGAGAGGTTATCACGCAGGCGGTGAAGAACAGCAAGGCTGGCTGGGGCGATATCTACGTTGCGCGGCTTGAGCTCGCCATCAGCCCACTCACCCATTTGCGCCACGTAGTTCGGGCCGCCGGCCTTAGCACCCGGGCCCATGACGGACTTCTTCCAACCGCCGAAGGACTGGCGCTGCACAATCGCACCGGTAATGCCGCGGTTGACGTAGGCGTTGCCCACCTCAACGTTGTCGATCCAGTACTCAATCTCGGCGTCGTCAAGCGAGTGGATGCCACCGGTCAAGCCGTAGCCGGTGTCGTTTTGCCAGGCAATAGCCTCTTCCAAAGTATCGGCATACATGATGCCGAGGATGGGGCCGAAGCACTCATTCTTGTGGTACCAGGAGCCCGGCTGCACATTATCGCGAATGCCCGGGGACCACAGGGTGCCTTCCTGGTTGAGCTTTTCCGGCTTGAGCAGCCACTTCTCACCCGGCTCGAGCTGGGTTAGGCCGCGTAGGAGCTTCTCGCTCGGCTCCTCGGCCAAGCCGTTCATGGTGGTGGTGATATCAAAGCCCGGGCCCGGCTTAAGGGTCTTGACAGCATCCAAAAGCTGGGTGCGCAGACGCTCGGACTTGCCTGCCGCGCCGACGAAGATAACCAGGGAGGCCGCCGAGCACTTCTGTCCGGAGTGGCCGAAGGCAGAGTTATAGAGGTCATCGATGGCTAAGTCGGGGTCTGCCGCTGGGGTGATGATGAGCGCGTTCTTGCCGGAAGTCTCTGCCATGATGTTCATCTTGGGCTTCCAGGAACGGAAGAGCGCACCGGTATCGGACGCACCGGTGAGGATGACATTGTCTACATCATCGTGGGAAAGCAGCGCCTTGCCGGCCTCGGCTTCATCAGTAAGCACCAGCTGCACCAGATCCGGATCCAGGCCCTGCGCCTCGAGGGCGGTGCGGAAGGCTTCCACCACGAGCTTGCCACAGTGAACCACCTGCGGGGCTGGCTTGACGATGACCGCCGAGCCGGCCGCCAAGGATGCCGCAATGCCGCCGGTGGGAATGGCGATGGGGAAGTTCCATGGCGGAGTTACCACGGTGACGGTGTGCGGGGTGAACTGGGAGTAAGACTCCTCCAGCAGGCGCGCGGACTGGCCGTAGTAGGTGCAGAAATCAATCGCCTCAGAGACCTCAGGGTCGGTCTGAGTAACGGTCTTATTGGCCTCATATGCGGCCACGGAGATGAACTTGCCGCGCTGGGAAGCAATCTCGTCCGCGACTGCCTCGAGGGCCGCGGCGCGCTCGGCGGCAGGACGCTTACCCCACTCGGTGCCGAGCTCCTTGGCGCGGGCGATGTGGCTTTCTACCGCGGCTGGGTCGGTGACCTCTGTGATGCCGTGTTCGCCCGGGTTGCGCTTGAGCGCTTCCTGCGCCCACTGGCGGTTCGGGGCGAGAGCCGGGTCAGTATCAGCCTCGTTGGTAAAGCGGCCGGTGCGCGGTGCCTGGCGGCCATCCTCCTCGAGGCGGTTCTGGGTGCGGCGGGCGCCAGCGAAGGTGTCCCAGCGCTTGGCGACGGCCCGACGGAACGTCTCTTCCTGGTCCGCAAGCGGCTCCTCGCCTGGGGCAAAGAGTGCGTAGAGGAAGTTCTGCGGTGCGGAGTTCTCTTCCAAGCGGCGTACCAGGTAGGACACGGCGACATCGAAGTCTTCTGCGTGGACAACCGGGGTATAGAGGATCTGGCGGCCGTCAAAGACCTTGCGCACCGCTGCCTGCTGCGCTGGGGACATGCCCTGCAGCATCTCCGAATCCATCATGTGCAGCACGCCGCGCTTCTTGCCCAGCTCATAGGCCATTGCTGCGGTGTAGAGGTTGTGGGTTGCTACACCGATGCGGACGCTATCGGCGTACTCTTCGCGCAGGATGAAATCCAATAGGCGGTAGTAGTTGGCGTCTACGTCGAGCTTGTTGGTGTAGGTAGCCAGTGGCCAATCGTGGACCTCGCCCTGCACGGTTTCCATGGATAGGTTCGCGCCCTTTACAATGCGCACCTTGACCTTGCCGCCGCCCTTAGCCACGCGCTCCTTGGCAAAGTCAGCGACATCCTTGAGCGCATCGAAGGTATCTGGCAGGTAAGCCTGCAGCACGATGCCGGCATCTAGGGTGAGGAACTCCGGCTCGCTGAGCAGCTCCTTGAACAGGCGGATGGTCAGGTGGAGATCGTGGTACTCCTCCATGTCCATGTTGATAAAGACCTTGTCGGTACGGTCCGCCGCAGCCTGGTACAGCGGACGCAGGCGCTCCTTGAGGCGCTCTACCGAGCCATCGATATCCCAGTGATTGAGCTGGGCCACCATGGAGGAAGCCTTGACCGAAACGTAGGTTACGCGTGGGTTCTGGATGAGCTTGAGGGTGCGCTGCGCGCGGGACTTAGCCTCTTCCTCACCGAGCACGGCCTCACCCAGCAGGTTGAGGTTGAGCTGTTCGCCGGATTCGGCGGCCTTGTCCAGAATCTTGTTGAGTGCATCAGACTCGGCGTCCAGAACGAGGTGGCCAACCATCTTGCGCATGTATAGGCGGGCCACCGGCATGACCAGGTTGGGCAGGATTGGGCCGAAGAAGCCACCGGCGCCAACGAGCGCACCATTGATGCTGCCTAGGAACGACGGGTCATAGTGGGAGGAAATATCCTTCAGCGCGTGTGCGGCAACCTTGTCATCTTCTGGGCGCATGACGCGGTCGACGAAGTCCATGGTGAACTTCACGCCGTCGTCATCGCGCAGCAGGTCCGCGAGCTGTTCGGTGGCCTTATCTTCTTCGTCCGCAGTGGACTTCAACCAGTCGTGGGCGCGGCTAATCGCTGCGGGCAGGACTGCTTCCACATCATCAGAGATGGGCAAGCGGGTATTTGCAGGAGAAGTCATATGGGTTCTACCTCTATTTCAAACGGGTCACATCCTAGACACCACCCTTCACGCGGGAGTGAAGGTAGATGTATCTGCGCCGGTCTGGGACTGCCGGGCGATACGGCGTCTGGATGGTGAGCGGTGAGCTATGTGGTGCTGCAGGGTGCAGCTGGGTGAGGAGCGAACACGCGGGTGCGCGCGACGCAATGTGAGGGTCGCAGAGATTCGTGGTGAAATGCGATGTTCAGCGGGCCTTTATGCGGGCCGAATGCGGACGGGAGGCCTATCGCTGCTGCGACGAACGCGCGCCAGGTTGGTGTTCAACACTCACCTGCTTTCTATGACGTGACTATAGGGGCAGAGGAAGAAACGTGAGCGGTATAGCGCTCTGACGTGCGGCAACCCTGCAGGTTCAGGTTCTATTGTTGCCTAGGAAATACTATGAAGTTTGGTGTTGCCGTAATTATAGGGAAGCGACAAACGTGATGCTAGTCTCCTTTGGGAAATGACGGACGGGGGTAGAAAAACAAAAAATAAACCCCAGCATGTGGGGTTTAGAAGGGGTATTGACACATCCGGGGGTATTCCACCCCCGGATTGTCCAACAATCGGGGGCTAAGAACCGTAGCCGGCCTTGAGCGCCTTCACCGCCAGTTCGAGGCGGGACTTGGCATGGAATTCACTGAGCAGGGTAGATACATATTTCTTCACCGTGCCCGGTGCGTAGTGTGTGCTCTTGGCAATTTCTTCATTGGACTTGCCTTGGCAGACCAGGTCCAGAACCTGCTCTAAAGCAGGCGAGATATGGTGGTTGTCCTTAATTCTTGCGGTTGCGGCGGCCACATCAGCATCGCTTCCCTCAGTGTTCCAATCGGGAAGTTGCTCAAATAAGCGGGTGAGGGATTGCGGGGTGACAACCGTGCCGCCGCGTACAGCCTCGCGCACGGTATCCAAGATGTAGACCGGCTTGGAGCTTTTCAAAATATAGGCTGCAGCCTTATTGGACATGACCTCTTTGAGGGTCTCATCATTGTCCATCGCGGTCATCGCGACAAAGACCGGCGGGGCTTCCATCTTGTTGACCTCGCGCAAGAGGGTAGTGCCATCCATCTCGGGCATATGGATGTCCGCGACAATGACGTCAAAGTCTTGCTCTTGCAATATATCGAGGGCGACCTTGCCATTTTCTGCGGTGGCGCGCACCTCCATGTCCTCGGCCGAGGCGAAGTAACGCCCCAATGCTTCGAGGACAAGTGGGTCGTCATCGACGACCAAAAGGGAAGTTTTTACTTCGGGCACCACGGCGACGGGCAACCAAAGACCATATCGACCGGCGATTGATATTCAGTGGTGGGTGAAAGATCGCCCGGCGTTAGTCCTCCCAAAAGAGAAGAGGACAGCAAAAATGGAGCGAGAAAACTAGCAAGTGCGGCCTGCATATGCGGAATCCTTTAATAAAGTCTGCTTTAGTCAGAAACAAGCGATAGCTTAGTGTACGCCATCTAGGTTTGCTAGGCGACGTGTCGAAGCTAACCAGCCTTTTGGGTAGAGGGTGGAAGGAAAAGCGAAAGCTCCCATTGATTGTGCTCAAGCTTAGCATCGACACGAGCGTCAATTGTCGCCGCAATACGCGACATTGATGCCATGCCGATACCCGAAGACATGTCAGCGTTAGTGCTTGTGGGCTTAGATACTGGGTTAGTGATTGTTATGACGGTCCAACCGAGGTGAGGTCGCACCGAGATTACGATTTCAGCGCCTGCGGGTGAGTACTTCACGGCATTCAAGCAGGCTTCCGTGGTGATGGCAGCGATGGAGTCCAGTGTTTTCGGAGGAAAATGCGGGGCAAAATCCTCGGCGCTTACCTCCACAAGTGGCTTTCGATTGAGCCTTGAAAGGCGGGTTTCTTCCTGGGAAAGAAGCTGGGCAAAGCTATCAGGTTTGGTGGTGGAACCGAAGCTTATTCCGTCGGAAACGCCTTCGATATTGTTTCGGAGAACCTTAGTTAGTGCGCGCACTTCGGACATTGATGAGCGCATGGAATCGCTAAGCTCATCTAAGCGTTTAGCGAGTTTCGGGTCTTTGGAATATTCGAGGCTTAGGGCTTCTAGCTGCATCGTGTTAACAGTAAGGCTCGAGACCACGGAGTTATGGAGAGTTTCGGCGAGATCTGATTGTCGCCGTTGTACATCGGCGTTCCACTCGACCATGGCTGTTTTGTATCGCTGCGCAGAGTGCGCGAAAGTCGCGCCAATTACTGCACCGACTCCAATAAACATTGCCCAAGCAAAAGCGGCAGCAGGATTAACGCTGATCTTTGCGGTGCCGGGATCGATAAGGCCGACCGCCCAAAAGACAGCACCGACTGCAAAGGTTTGCCAATTTTTGCCGTGATAAGCGATGACGGCAATGAAAATTGGGGTTAAAAAAATATAGCAGAGGTAAGGAGTGCCCACAGCGAATGTCGAGCTCATCCATACGGCAACAAAGACTACTGACATCGTGATTGGGCGGCGGAAAGCTAAGGTGGTAACGACAGTTAGAACCAAGCCAAAGATGGCAGCAGATAACTGGTGCTCGGTGGGAGTAAAGAAAGCGCCGAGTAACGTCAACGTCACACAAATCACTGCAGTTAACGCGGCGGTTCGCTGCAGAGTCATGGCCGCGCGGATGCGCTGGTAGATGGGTGGCTGTGAAGATTTCGGCACGATGCGGTCCACGCTTCCTGGTTGCTAAGGCTCAACGGGGTTTATCTCCCTAGTCTATGTACAGCGGTGCGGGTGCAGCGAACGTAGAGCAGCGATTGAAAACAGCGAAACCCCCGCACCTTCGTGCGCGGTTCCTTGTGGTGGGTTCCGTGCGGAGGTAGAAGGTGAGGGGGTTTAGCTGGTCTTCATGAAGGAGTGCAGAGTGCTAATTACTTAGCTTCTGCAGCAGCCTCTGCGTCATCCTTGGAGGACAGGCCCTCGAATACGGAGGACAGGCCCTCGGAGTCGGTGTTGGACTCGGAGGAAGCCTCGAC
This sequence comes from Corynebacterium nasorum, assembly GCF_022345765.1. Classification (NCBI taxonomy): domain Bacteria; kingdom Bacillati; phylum Actinomycetota; class Actinomycetes; order Mycobacteriales; family Corynebacteriaceae; genus Corynebacterium; species Corynebacterium nasorum. Next base: position 135,305 of record NZ_JAKRDR010000005.1, read on the forward strand.
GAGGCCCTTGATGCCCTTGACGAGTGCCTCGAAGTCGATGGCGGAGCTGAGGTCTACTAGGGAATCGAACATATACATTCCTTTCGGATAGGCGGAGTAAAACTACAATCTCTCTCTGGGGTAGCAGCTCTTAACTGCTGTGATTCCTAGTATGCGGCAGTGGGGGCGCGCCGCCAATCCTCTTTTGGATCCTTTCTGAGGTAACTTTTGGATCCTCTTAGAGATGTTTAAGGATCTCCGTTTGGGTATGAGGCTGTGTGGGGGAGGGGGTTAATGGGCAGGGGTGGGAAAGTGGGCGTCGGAAAGAGCGGCGGTGAGCTGGTAAAAGTGGGATATTTGAGAAAAAGTTGAGTCTTGGGGAATAACTTTTGTAGGCTGCTCGTTGTAGAGATTGAGTGACATAGGCTCAAGGTTGTGTGACTGGGTGTGAAAGTTCTGTTACAGTAGCGCTCGGACACAACGAGAAGTTGAGTCACTGACAATCAACTTTATTAATTACCCCAAGATAAAAGGAGAAGAAATCATGGGACGCGCAGTAGGTATTGACCTTGGTACGACGAACTCCGTCGTTTCCGTACTGGAAGGTGGCGAGTCCACCGTTATCGCTAACTCCGAGGGCTCTCGCACCACGCCTTCCGTCGTTGCCTTTGCAAAGAACGGCGAAATTCTGGTTGGCCAGTCCGCTAAGAACCAGGCGGTAACCAACGTTGACCGCACCATTCGCTCCGTCAAGCGCCACATCGGCACTGACTGGAAGATCAACATTGATGACAAGGACTACACCTCCCAGGAGATTTCTGCTCGCACGCTGATGAAGCTGAAGCGCGATGCAGAGGCTTACCTTGGCGAGGATGTTACTGACGCCGTTATCACCGTTCCTGCATACTTCGAGGACGCACAGCGCCAGGCCACCAAGGAAGCTGGCCAGATTGCAGGCCTGAACGTGCTCCGTATTGTCAACGAGCCAACCGCAGCCGCTTTGGCTTATGGCCTGGAAAAGGGCGAGCAGGAGCAGACCATCCTGGTATTTGACCTGGGCGGCGGCACCTTCGACGTCTCCTTGCTGGAAATCGGCGATGGCGTGGTTGAGGTTATGGCAACCGCCGGCGATAACGAGCTGGGTGGCGATGACTGGGATCAGCGCATCGTTGACTGGCTGGTAGACCGCTTCAAGACCTCCCAGGGCGTTGACCTGACCAAGGATAAGCGCGCCGTGCAGCGTCTGCGCGAGGCTGCAGAGAAGGCAAAGATTGAGCTGTCCTCCTCCCAGCAGGCCAATATCAACCTGCCGTACATCACGGTTGACTCCGATAAGAACCCACTGTTCTTGGACGAGACCCTGACCCGCACCGAGTTCCAGAAGATCACCCAGGATCTGCTGGATCGCACCAAGGCTCCGTTCAACCAGGTCATCAAGGATGCTGACCTTTCCGTCGGCGATATTGACCACGTTGTTCTCGTTGGTGGCTCCACCCGTATGCCGGCCGTATCGGACCTGGTCAAGGAACTCACCGGTAAGGATGCCAACAAGGGCGTTAACCCGGACGAGGTTGTTGCCGTAGGCGCTGCCCTGCAGGCAGGCGTTCTGCGCGGCGAGGTCAAGGACGTGCTGCTTCTTGACGTTACCCCGTTGTCCCTCGGCATTGAGACCAAGGGTGGCGTGATGACCAAGCTCATCGAGCGCAACACCACCATTCCGACCAAGAAGTCCGAGACCTTTACCACCGCAGAAGACAACCAGCCCTCCGTGCAGATTCAGGTCTTCCAGGGTGAGCGCGAGATGGCCACTGCCAATAAACTCCTCGGCTCCTTCGAGCTCGGCGGTATTGCTCCGGCACCGCGCGGTGTTCCGCAGATTGAGGTCACCTTCGATATCGATGCCAACGGCATCGTCCACGTGACTGCAAAGGACAAGGGCACCGGCAAGGAAAACACTATCAAGATTCAGGATGGTTCCGGCCTGTCCCAGGAAGAAATCGACCGCATGGTCAAGGATGCTGAGCAGCACGCCGAAGAGGACAAGAAGCGCCGCGAGGAGCAGGAGCTGCGCAATAACGCAGAGTCCACCTCCTACCAGACCCGCAAGTTCTTGGACGACAATGCTGACAAGGTATCCGAGGATGTTAAGACCAAGGTTACCGAGGCTGCTGACGCCGTTGATGAGGCTCTGAAGGGCGATGACCTCGAGGCCATCAAGTCCGCAGTGGAGAAGCTGTCCACCGAATCTCAGGAGATGGGCAAGCAGATCTACGAAGCACAGGCTGCTGAGGCTGGTGCTGAGGGCGCGGCTGATGCTGGCGCTGCTCAGGGTGACCCGAACGTCGTCGACGCTGAGGTAGTTGACGAGGATGAGAATAAGGATGGCAATAAGTAATGACTCAGGACAGCGGAATGCCGCATAACCCAGGTGACCCGGAAAACACGGATCCGGAGGCTACCTCGGCTGACCGCGCTGAGGCTGCTGCCGAGCAGGCTGAGGAGGCCCAGGCCGCGAAGGAAGCGCAGGCTGATGCCACCGAAGAAGCCGAGCTGGATCCCACTCTCGATGCTGACCTTGAAGAAGCGCTGGCAGACGTCAACGCTGATGAAGTAGAGGCCGAGGCCGCGGGTGAAGAGCCCGCTGGCAACGGCGTCAGCGATGTGGAAGCACAGTTGGCAGAACGCACGGAAGACCTACAGCGTCTGAATGCGGAATACACCAACTACCGCCGCCGCACCGAGCGCGACCGCCAAGCCGTAATCGAGACCGCCAAGGCCAAGGTCATCGCAGATTTTCTGCCTGTCCTTGATGACCTGGAACTGGCCGATGAACACGGTGACTTGGAAGGCCCGCTCAAGGCTTTTGCGGATAAGCTCCACAGCACGCTGGAAAAGCACGAGCTTGCCGCCTTTGGCGAAGAAGGCGACGCCTTCGACCCGGAGGTTCACGAGGCCGTGCAGGACTTGTCTTCAGGCGATGAGCAGGTGCTGGGCACCGTGCTGCGCAAGGGCTACCGTGTGGGCGACAGGCTCGTCCGCAATGCCCTGGTCATCATCGCGGACCCCAGCGATGAGTCCAGCGGCTCGGAAGATTCCGAGTAAATAACATAAAGGGCGCCCTGGGAACTGACGATTGACCTTCCCGCGGCGCCCTTTTACTTAACTTTATCGATTCTCTTTGAAAGGAGGAGATGCCCAGTGAGCGCTAAACCCGAATGGGCAGACAAAGATTATTATGCGGATCTGGGGGTCTCCTCGTCCGCAGAACAGAATGAAATTAAGCGTGCCTACCGCAAGCTAGCACGCGAAAACCACCCCGATACCCACCCCGACGACCCCGCAGCAGCGGAAAGGTTCAAAAAGGTGGCGGAAGCCTACGACGTGCTTTCCGACGCCTCTGAGCGCAAGGAATACGACCAGTTCAAGGCCATGCTCCGTAACGGTGGGGGCTTTGGACGGATGGGAGGCGCCGGATTTCCCGGCGGGTTTCGATCCACGCGCATGGGTGGACAAGGTGCGCAAGAATTCGACCTCTCGGACCTCTTCGGAGGATCCGCTGGAGGAGCGGCTCAAGGCGGCGGTGTTGGGGATATCTTCGGTAGCGTTTTCAACCGCGGCGGTGGTGCTGGCCACTCAGCTAAACCGTCGCGGGGGGCCGACGTCGAAACGGAAATAACCCTCGAGTTCCGCGAGGCCGCCAAGGGAACCACCATCCCCCTAGCGCTGAGCGGAAATGCTCCGTGTACCACGTGCCACGGCTCGGGTTCTGCATCCGGCAAGACCTCTACCTGTGGCACCTGCAGTGGCACCGGTTTTACCTCTGAAAACCGCGGCGCCTTCGGCTTTTCCGCCCCCTGCAAGGATTGCGATGGCACCGGCCGCCGCATCACGGACCCGTGCAAGGACTGCCACGGTACCGGCACGGTTCATCGCACCCGCAATATCACCGTGCGCATCCCTGCCGGCGTCATTGACGGCCAAAAGGTTCGCCTTGCTGGTCAGGGCGAAGCCGGACCGAACGGCACTCCAGCCGGTGACCTCTTCGTGGCGGTAACCGTCAAACCGGACAAGGTCTTCACTCGAGAAGGCGATGACCTGCACGTTACCGTCCCGGTCTCCTTCACGGAGCTGGCCTTGGGCGATACCATCGCGGTTCCTACCTTGGATAACCCGGTACGCGTGAAGATCCCCGCCGGCACGCCGGACGGGCGAACGCTGAGGGTGCGTGGAAGGGGCATCGCCAAGCGCGGGGGCAACTCCGGTGACCTTTTGGTTACCGTTCAGGTCACCGTGCCCACCAAACTCGATGCCGCCGCCTCCAGCGCCCTGCGTACCTATGCTCAAGCGGAAAAGGACTCCGGTTTCAACCCGCGTGCGGGTTGGGCCGACGCCGAGAAGGCTTAGGGTAGGAGGTGTGTTAAGGCATGAGCACTGGAAAGGCAGAAGATTCCGGCACCGCGGTATATGTGATTTCCGTGGCCGCGGAACTATCCGGAATGCACGCCCAGACCTTGCGAACCTATGACCGCATGGGCTTGGTTTCCCCGGCTCGTACCCGTGGCGGTGGCCGCCGCTATTCCGACCGCGACATCGAGCTGTTGCGCAAGATTCAAGCGCTGTCCCAAGATGATGGCGTCAATCTTGCCGGAATCAAGTCCATCATCGAGCTGACCGAGGAACGCGATCGCCTTGAAGCCGAGCGCGACGCCCTAGCTGAAGAGGTTCGGACCCTGCGCGAACAGGCCGCCGGGCGCCGCCCGCAGCGCAGCGGCGAACTTGTCCATGTCCCTCGGTCTACCTCCGTGGTGATGTGGAGTCCGCGTACCGCGAGCGAGCGTAAACGCGCCCGCGGCCGTGGTAACGGTCAGGACTAATTCTTACTCTGCAGACGAGTACATCCCGCCCCGCAACCAGCGTCGCCGCTGGCTGCGGGGTTTTCTTCTGCCTGCACAGTGACGGTGTGATGTTAAGGCTTGCAAAGGGGATAGCTGCAATCAGTGCGCGTTGCAAAGTTTGGGGTTAGTATATTCAACACAAAGGTGACCTATGGCACATAAACAATAACGAGTGTCATGTACCACCGATGATCCTCGTATTCTCCAGGAAAGGACACGCACCATGACCCTGTACGCAGCTCCGGGAACCGAAGGCTCCATCGTCGATTACCGCGAACGCTATGACAACTACATTGGCGGCCAGTGGGTAGCACCCGTCGACGGCGAATATATGGACAACATCAGTCCGGTCAACGGCGAGGTATTCTGCCAGGTAGCTCGCGGCAAAGAAGCCGATATCAACCTGGCTATCGACGCCGCGGAAAAAGCCTTCGAGACCTTCGGCAAAACCACTCCAGCCGAGCGCGCATTGCTCCTGCACCGCATAGCGGACCGCATCGAGGAAAATCTGGAAAAGATCGCGGTCGCTGAAACCTGGGAGAACGGTAAGGCTGTGCGCGAAACCCTTGCCGCCGATATTCCGCTCGCCGTAGATCACTTCCGCTACTTCGCCGGCGCCATCCGCGCCCAAGAAGGCCGCCTATCCCAGCTCAACCAGGACACCGTGGCCTACCACTACCATGAGCCGCTCGGAGTAGTGGGCCAGATTATCCCGTGGAACTTCCCGCTGCTCATGGCCGCTTGGAAGATCGCGCCCGCACTGGCTGCAGGTAACTGCATTGTTATGAAGCCAGCGGAGCAAACCCCTGCCTCAATCCTGCTTCTCATGGATATTATCGGTGACCTCCTCCCTGCTGGCGTGCTCAATATCGTCAACGGACTAGGTGAGGAGGCAGGCGCGGCACTCTCCGGCTCGGACCGCATTGCCAAGATTGCCTTCACCGGCTCTACTCCAGTGGGCAAGATCATCAACAAAGCCGCCGCAGACAAGGTCATCCCCGTCACCCTGGAACTGGGTGGTAAATCCCCATCTATCTTCTTCAAAGACATCATGGATGAAGATGATTCCTACCTGGAAAGGTGCGTTGAAGGCTTCGTTATGTTCGCCCTCAACCAAGGTGAGGTCTGCACCTGTCCATCCCGCGCCCTGGTACACGAGGACATTGCGGATAAATTCTTGGAGCTGGCCATTGAGCGCGTGAAGAAGATCAAGATTGGCCACCCACTTGATACGGAAACCATGATGGGCGCGCAGGCTTCCGAGGAGCAGATGGACAAGATTAAGCAATACCTGGAGATCGGCCCGCAGGAAGGCGCGGAAACCCTCATCGGTGGCCACGTGAACAAGGTAGAAGGCTTGGAAAAGGGCTACTACATTGAGCCCACCGTGTTTAAGGGCAATAATGACATGCGCATCTTCCAGGAGGAGATCTTCGGCCCAGTACTCTCTGTAGCTACGTTCAAAGATTATGACGAGGCGATTGCCATCGCTAACGCTACTAACTTTGGCCTCGGTGCAGGCGTATGGTCGCGTAGCCAAAACATTTGCTACCGCGCCGGCCGCGATATTCAGGCAGGCCGCGTATGGGTAAACCACTACCATGACTACCCGGCGCACAGCGCCTTTGGCGGCTACAAGGAATCCGGCCTTGGCCGTGAGAACCACTTGATGATGCTGGGCCACTATCAGGAGACTAAGAATATGTTGGTCTCCTACTCGGCTCAGCCGGCCGGCCTGTTCTAAAACACCTCCCGCGGGTAAAACTGTGCAGGCGGTTCCACAATGTCGTGCGGCCTAGCGCGCCCGTGCCACTTGGCCTAGGCCGCGCAGGAACCGTGGGTCCTCCCAATAGGTGCCGTGGTCACCAGGGAGGCCATCTGCGCCGGGAAGGGGAGTGGCACCAAAGGCATCCGTGGTGGGATCGGGGCCATGGATGCCGCCGTGCGGCCCCGTCGCAATGGCGATGGGGTCGTGCGCGTTGGTAGCTGCCCAGATGCGGCCATGGAGTTCTGAGGAGTGGCTAGCGCCGGTTCCGGGGCTGCCGACGAGCACTACGTCATCAGCAATCTTGTCCTCCTTAGCGGCGTGCCCGGTGACTACTGAACCATAGGAATATCCCACTACGGTGCGCTTGGCCTGCGGATAACGCGCACCAAGCGCGCGCTGAAACCGGACGAGCTCCGAGCCGGCGGTGCGCGCGGGATCAGCATGAATCGCCCGAGGCAGGGAAGATGGCGCCTGGTAGCCTAACCACACCACGGCCGGCCCACCGCTGGCTTTAGCTAAGTTGCGGCCCCGGTCCACCGCGCGCTGCCAGGTTTCTGGATCGGAGGAGTGAACTCCTTCGACAAATGTGGTGAGCGATGCCGGCGTGGTCCGGAATTCGCCTGGATCCACCATGGCAACCAGCCGTCCGTCACTTGCTTCTAATACCTTCATATCTGGGTTTTTCGTGGCCAGCTGAGCCACGTGCTCGTTGGCTTGGGCTAGGTTAATCTCGTGAATGGTGTCCACAGGTAGATCGGAAAATTCTTCAAACCGCACGGGAGGAGAAACACCAGCAGGCGTACACAGGGCATCAATTTCTTGGGAACAGAGCCAATCGAGGGAATCGCCCAATGCTCGTACCTGATTTAATAGGAGCCCAGCGGCGCGGGCCGCCGCGACATTGCGCTCGTCTATCTGGCCTAGGAATGCGATGATGCGGTCTTCTAGTTCCTCACGGCGGGCCTGCAGGTTGGCGTGGCGGTCAAGGGTGGCGGCAACATGCTCCATCTGATGCAACGACGGTGCCAGCCAGTCGGTATAGCCTGCCAAGCTGGTCCGAGCGGCGTCGCCAGCAGGCCCTCCCGGCGATAGATCAAGCCAATCAGGGTGTGAATCTATAAAACGAAGATTCAGTTCAGAGCGTTCTGTGCGCAGTTGGCTAGCGCTATTTCTTAAAGCCGCAGAAAGGGTCATCGAGCAGCTCCTAGGGTTTGGCCTAGCCGGGAATCCACCCCGGCGGCGGTGCTGAGGAAGTCCGCGACAGAGCGCAATTGCTCGGCCGTGGCATCCTCAGTTGCGGACACGGCGCTGGACCAAGCAGACCGGGCTCGCCCCAGCGCGTCCGCGGTTCTGCAGGCGGTATCGAGCGCGGCCGTCGGCGATGGCAGCGGAGGCCGTGAGAGCAGGGAACGGACATAATCGGGTAAGTGCGTGGGAATTTCTACATAGTTCATGCCCTTTAGCCTGATGGACATCGCAGTTCGGCGCTATGGGCACAGAGGCAGCCTGTGGATAACTCGGTTCCGCTTCATTACTTTGGGAGGCATGAAGGTAGCAGCAGTGCAGTTAACATCCACCGGAAATATCACCGAAAACCAAGAGATAGCCCTAACTAAGATCCGTGAAGCCGCTGGAAATGGGGCGCGACTTATCGTGCTGCCAGAGGCCACGTCACAGAATTTCCGCTCCGGGCGTCTTGATGAGCAGGCGCAATCACTCGAAGGTCCGTTTGCCACGGCAATCCAAGCTCTGGCGGAAGAACTCGAGGTTACCGTCGTAGCCGGCATGTTTTGCCCCGCCGATACCGTTGAGCGCGATGGCAAGACCATCAATCGAGTTAGCAATACAGCGCTTATTGCAGGGCCTGGCGTGTTAGGTGGGTACGACAAGATTCATACCTATGACGCCTTCGATTACCGCGAATCGGATACTGTCTTGGCCGGCGAATCGCTGGTTGCCTTTGATGTTGATGACCTTGTAGTGGGCGCGGCCACCTGCTATGACATTCGCTTCCCGGAGCAGTTCAAGGAGCTAGCTAGCCAGGGCGCACAACTTATTGTGGTGCCTACCAGCTGGGCAGACGGCCCTGGCAAGCTGGAGCAGTGGCGCCTGCTTACGGCCGCGCGTGCCTTGGATTCCACCAGCTACATTGTGGCGGCCGGCCAATCGCGCCCAGGCGGTGACGCAGAAGCGGGCAATCCCTCCGGCCCGACGGGCATTGGTCATTCCACCATCGTTGATCCGAACGGGGTGCGCGTGGCCGAGGCTGGCTACGAAGATGACATCCACTATGCCGAGATCGATCCGAATGAGGTAGCGAAAACCCGTCGCACCTTGCCGGTCGTGACCCCTGCGGACTAGGCGAGTGCTGCGTAATCTTCCGGCTGCCAGCGCCCGTCGCGGCCCCAGCTAAGGACATCGATCTGCTGCTTGTTCAAGCCCTTCTTAACCAACTCTTGTTTACCTTCCGCAACCTCTTCGGCGGGGCCGACGAGCAGGAAGCGCGGGGGAGTGCCTGTGGATAACTCCACCTCGTTGACTACTACATCGGTCGGCTCTCCGGAGACCACATAATCGGCACCGGGGGCCAATTCGCGGGCGTTGAGCAACCACGGGTCCCTTTCTTCCCGCACGATGCGGCGCACTCGGACTCCTAGCGCTGCCAGATTTTGCTGGAAGTAGGTGTCATAGTGGGCACCGGGGCTGCCCGCTACGGCAAAGATGCGCGGTACGTGATTGTGGTCGCCGTCGTCCAGCGCGGCGAGCGCCGCGCAGCGGGCCGTGGCCCATCCGGTGCCGTAGGCAATGATGATTAGCTCTTCTGCGCCCGCGTTGTGGAGGCTTATTCCACCAGCGGGCTGGCCAAGGGTCCACCAATCACCGGGCTGCGCGTGCGCGAGGGACCGAGAGGCCTCACCCGCGGTGGAGACGTGGAAGACTAACTGGCCGGTTCCGTCGCTAGGCTGTGCGGGAGTAAGCATGCGCCATTGACCGGGCAAGTACTGCGTGGTCACGGGAAAGTGCTGTCCCGGTTGATAGGGCACGGCTAAGCCGGCTTCCACGCGAATAATAGAAGTATCACGGGTGGGATGGTCCACAGCCACCACTTGCGCCGAGTGCGCCGGTGCTTCGCCGGCGGCATCAGATTCTCCGGCAACCTGGGCCATCGTCGTGCATATGCGGTGGATGACATCGCGGGCGAAATCGTACTGATACTGCGTCAGTGCCAGGACTCGCAGGCCCGCTATCAGGGCGTGTTCAAAACGAGAATAAATCTCGGCCGGAAACCCATGCCGGCGGTGATCGCGGGCGAGTTGGGTGAGCTTTGCAGAGACTTCGGAAAGCAGGGGCTGTCCCGGCTCCGTACGTTCAATCACCCACGCCAGCGCGGGGACCAGAGAGGTATGGGTATCGCGCATAGACAGGGCGAATATTTGCCGGGATTCGGGCACCGCGTTAAAGAAATGCTCGTGCACCGCATCGCGGTACTCGTTTGCGTAATTTCGAAAATGCTCGCCCAATTCCCACATGTCTCATCATCCTAATAGTCGGTGCCGCACCGGAGGTCGAGCTACATACTGAAAGCTGTAGTGGGGGTGAAAACGGGAGCCTATGTTGTGGATCACTTAGTGGAAGGTATTGTATTCCCTATCCGTCTGCCCTCTAACGGGGCAAGCCGCCATAATTGCACAGCTAGAAAGGGTCTCCATGGAAGATTTTTCCGCTTATACGCTCATGCTGGATGTGGGCTGGATTTCTTTGCTCATGGTCATCGGCAATGTCCTGCGTCACCAAGTGAAGTTCATCTTCCAGGACCTGTTGCTACCTGCCCCGATTACCGCCGGCCTCATCGGCTTGCTGGTTGGTCCAAACGTGCTGGGTTGGATTAACTTCTCCGATAACTTGGGTGACTACACCTCCATCCTCATCGCGGTGGTCTTTGCGTCTATGGCCTACTCCATGGAAGTAGGCGGAAATATGGGCAAGGGTGCGCGCAATATGTGGGGCTACTCCACCATGATGTTTACCGGCCAGTGGGGCCTGTTCATCGTGCTGGGTCTTTTCCTCTTTGCGCCGCTATTTGATACCCCAAATTGGTTCGGCATGATGCTGCCCGTTGGCTTTACCGGCGGCTTTGGTACCGCCGCGGCCGTGGGTGGCGCGCTCGAAGGTGTAGGCGCTGATGCGGCATCCTCGCTGGGCTTTACCTCGGCGACCGTCGGCACGCTGGCCGCAATCATTGGCGGCGTTATCGCCGGCAACTGGGGCATCCGCAAGGGCAAGGTTTCCCACGTGCCCAAGGAGCTGCCGGAAGAGCTGCGCCGCGGCTACATCAAAAACATTGATGATCGTCCGTCGCTCGGCCGCGCTACCACCAATCCCTCGTCCATCGAGCCGCTCGCACTGCACTTCGGCTTCATCATCTTGACCGTGATGACTGCCTACGGCATCAACCAGGGTTTGAGCAGCATCTGGGAGAATGTCTCCGTGCCGCTCTTTGCCATGTCCATGGTGGTGGGACTATTCTTCCGCGCGCTTATGAACTTCGTGGGCGCCGAGGACTACCTAGATAAGGACTCCATTTCCTCCATCTCCGGAGCAGCCACGGACTACCTCATTGCCTTCGGCGTGGCCGCCATCGTTCCGGCCGCCATTGCTTCCTACTGGCAGGCGCTTCTTCTCCTCTTTATCCTCGGCACCATCTTCTGTGTGTTCTTCTTGCTGTGGTTCCCGGCCGAGTTCTTTGGTGAGCGCTGGATTGAGCGCGGCATCTTTGGCTGGGGTTGGGCCACCGCCACCGTGGCGACCGGCATTGCCATCCTGAAGATCGTGGATCCCAAGCTCAAGTCCGGCACCCTGTCTGAATATGGCATGGCCTATATCGGCTTCGGACCCTTTGAAATCTCGTGGACCATCATCGCGCCAATGGCCGTCATGTACGGGTTTACCGGCATTTTCGGCGCCATTTCCTTGGCGATTTCCATCGGCGTCTATATCGCCTTTAAATCCATGCGTCTTATGCCACCGCGCGGCACCATCTTCCAAGAGGGTATTGGCCATGTAGGACAAAGGCAGGAATAGCCGCGCTTGCCGACGTCCCCCCTCCCGCATCGCTACCTTAAAAAACTATGAGATTGGGCGCACCAAAACTTAGAAAATGGTTCCCAGTGCGAGGCGGGTGGACGCGGCTGCGGTCGCGACCATGGACTATCGGCCCCGCTACCACCGTCAACATCGGTGAGGGTAAAAATACTTGAAAAGTGCAATCGATTGGGACTATCCCTAAACCTTAAAATTTGTTAGAATCAGCTGGTGTCAATCTCTGGCGTGATGAGGAAATAGATGTACCAGTTGGATGGGGCTTCCAGGCGGGTGATTATCCTGGAAGCCGCTGTTTATGTAGCGGGTTGCGAAGGCGAGCAGGCCGTTACCGTGGAATCTGTGGCAGACCAGGCTGGCCTCTCGCCGGAGGCGGTTTCTGAGGAATTTAGCAGCGGTGCTGCCATGCTTGCGGAAATCCCAGATTTTTTGGATTGCCGCATGTCTGAATACATGGTGGAGGCTGCACGTCACCTGCCAGAGGGTAACTCTGGCGGCGATGTCCTCATGCAGTTGGCGGAGGCCTACTTTGCCTACGCGCAAGACGAGCCCGACATCTACCACTACCTTTTCGAACGGTACGATGCCATGGATGAGGAGCGGGTCTGCCAATTTGCCAAGGGGGAAAAGTCGGGCACGCCGGGTGCGGACATGGCGCTGAACGTCGTCAAGCGCTTTGCCGAAGAGCAGGGTGCCGTCGTAGCGGCAGACGGAGATATCTCGCCCCTGGAAATCGGCCGCATTACTTTGGCCCTCTGGTCGCTCATCCATGGCATGGGCCACCTGAGTGTGGTGGGCATCTTGCGCCTGCAGCATGCCGTTATTCGCGCCGCTAACCTGAAGCAGGTGGATCGCCTCGTGGTTGATGCCCTGCAATATTGGTTTAAAAATAAGCAGATCCCGCAGCGCCGCCCCATTATGAACGATGCCCGCGGCATTGTAGAAAAGGTCATGGGCAGCGAACGTGAAAAGCCCTTCATGGCCCCGGATAACCTCGAGCAAATGGACCCGGAGGAAGCCAAGAAGGTCATTATTGAGGCCGCGCTGCGCGTTGCTGGTCGCAACGGCGTCGACCGTCGCTTCTTTGACCACGTGGCCGAAAAGCTTGGTACCTCCAAAGACTTCCTGACCACCATTGTGGACAATGACTTCGCGCTGCGTGAGGTGGCAGAAACTCTCACCACCACAGAGATGGCGGAGATCTTTGAGGCCTGCCTCGCCGAGCTTCCGGATGACACCCCCACGGTAGACCGCCTGCAGATTGTTGCGGCCGCCTACTTTAACTACGCGATGATGTACCCAGAGCGTTTCAGCTCCATTATTGCGCTGGCCAGCGGTTCTGTAGTTCCGCACAATGGTGATGGTAGCTCGCATGAGGGCATGACCAAGAACTTCGCCATCATGATGGATCTGCTCCGCAAGTTTGTCATCGAGATGGGAATTACTCCCACCGACCAGCTGGTTTATATCAGCACTTTGGCCGTGTGGGCAGGGGCCAATGGCATTGCCCATCTGTGTAGCATCGGCGATTTCAAGAGCTTTAATGAAGATCTCAAGTGGGCGCTTTTTATCCAGGTGGTAACCGTGTCCTTCTTTGCCATCGCCCATGGCTTGCAGATTCTTGGCCATGAAAACGAGGAGTTCAAGCAGGTTTAATCACCCTGTGCAAAGTTGAGCGACCTACGCTCAAAAATATTTAGGTTGAGTGGAATAGGCTCAACTCTGGGTGCGTTGTACTAAGTGAAGCCCTACAGTGGGTGAATAAATCTTAGAAGGAGCAACGCACACATGAACTCATTTAACCCCACCACTAAAACACAAGAGGCCTTGCAGGACGCCCTGCAAACCGCCTCTTCTAATGGAAACCCGGATATCCGCCCGGCTCACCTGCTGGCGGCAATTCTCAGCCAGGACGGCGGAATCGCCGCTCCGGTTCTTAAGGCCACCGGCGTAGATCCGGATACTGTGCTCAAGGAAGCCCGCGAGCTTGTTGATTCTTATCCCAAGGCCGAGGGTGCCAATATGGCCAACCCGCAATTTAACCGCGACGGCCTCAACGTCCTAACGCAGTCGCAGGAACTGGCCGGTGAGCTTGGTGATGAATTCGTTTCCACCGAGGTTCTGCTGGCTGCCATCGCCGCCTCCAAGACCGATGCCGCCGAGCTGCTTACTGGCCGCGGTGCTACTTATGACGCCATCAAGGGCGCTTTCCCTTCCGTGCGCGGTGCTGCCAAGGTAACCTCCGAGAATCCGGAGGACCAATTCCAGGCCTTGGAAAAGTACGCCACTGACCTCACTGCTCGCGCCCGCGAAGGCAAGATCGACCCGGTCATCGGCCGTGATCAGGAAATTCGCCGCGTGGTCCAGGTGCTCAGCCGGCGCACGAAGAATAACCCGGTACTCATTGGCGAGCCCGGCGTGGGCAAGACCGCCATCGTGGAAGGCTTGGCCCGCCGCATCGTGGCTGGCGATGTCCCCGAGTCTCTCAAGGGCAAGACCCTCATCAGCCTGGACTTGGGTTCCATGGTCGCTGGCGCTAAGTACCGCGGTGAATTCGAGGAGCGCTTAAAGGCCGTGCTCGATGAGATTAAGTCCTCTGAGGGCGAGATCATCACCTTCATCGACGAGCTGCACACCATCGTCGGCGCCGGTGCTACCGGTGACGGCTCTATGGACGCCGGCAATATGATCAAACCCATGCTGGCCCGTGGCGAGCTGCGCCTCGTAGGCGCCACTACCTTGGACGAGTACCGCAAGTACATCGAAAAGGACGCCGCTCTGGAGCGCCGCTTCCAGCAGGTCTATGCTGCCGAGCCCTCCGTGGAGGACACCATCGGTATTCTGCGTGGCCTGAAGGAGCGCTACGAGGTGCATCACGGCGTGCGCATTATGGACTCCGCGTTGGTTTCGGCCGCCGAGCTGTCCAATCGCTACATCACCAACCGCTTCCTGCCGGATAAGGCCATTGACCTTGTCGACGAAGCAGGTTCCCGCCTGCGCATGGAGATCGATTCCTCCCCGCAGGAAATCGACGAGCTCGAGCGCATCGTCCGCCGCATGGAGATTGAAGAGCTCGCGCTGAAGAAGGAATCGGACGCTGCTTCTCAAGACCGCCTGGCCACCCTGCAAGGTGAGCTTGCGGACCAGCGCGAGAAGCTCGGCGAGCTCAAGGCCCGCTGGGCTAATGAGAAGAAGGCCATCGATGATGTGCAAAACATCAAGGAAGAACTCGATGACCTGCGCCGACAAGCAGAAATCGCCGAGCGTGATGGCGACCTCGCACTCGCCTCTGAGATTAACTACGGCAAGATTCCGCCGCTGGAAAAGGATCTTGCGGCCGCCGAAGTTAAGGCCACCGAGCAGCGCAATACCATGCTCGATGAGGAAGTAAGCCCAGACACCATCGCTGAGGTCGTCTCCGCTTGGACCGGCATTCCGGCCGGCAAGATGCTGCAGGGCGAGACAGAAAAGCTGCTCAATATGGAATCCGTGCTGGGCAAGCGCGTGGTGGGCCAGAAGGAAGCCGTTACCGCGGTATCGGATGCTGTGCGCCGTTCCCGTGCGGGAGTGGCCGATCCGAACCGCCCCACCGGTTCTTTCCTCTTCCTCGGTCCTACCGGCGTGGGCAAGACCGAGCTTGCGAAGGCCCTGGCGGACTTCCTCTTCGACGATGAATCCGCGATGGTTCGCATCGATATGTCCGAGTACGGGGAGAAGCACTCCGTTTCCCGCCTCGTTGGTGCTCCTCCGGGATACGTCGGCCACGAGGCCGGCGGACAGCTCACCGAGGCCGTGCGCCGTCGCCCCTACACGCTCGTGCTTTTCGACGAGGTAGAAAAGGCCCACCCCGATGTCTTCGACGTCCTCCTACAGGTCTTGGATGAGGGACGGCTTACCGACGGCCAGGGACGCACCGTCGACTTCCGCAATACCGTCATCATCTTGACCTCCAACTTGGGCGCCGGCGGCACCCGGGAGGAAACCATGGATGCGGTGAAGAAGGCCTTCAAGCCTGAATTCATCAACCGTCTCGATGACGTGGTTATGTTTGAGCCCCTTTCTGAGGAGCTCTTACGCGGCATTGTCGATATCCAGCTGCGTGGCTTGGCCGAGCGCCTCGACGCCCGCCGCCTGACCTTGCAAGTCTCGGATTCTGCCAAGTCCTGGCTGGCCGAGCGCGGCTACGACCCAGCCTATGGTGCCCGCCCGCTGCGCCGTACCATCCAGCAGGCCATTGGTGACAAGCTCGCCAAGAAGCTGTTGGCCGGCGATATCGTCGATGGCGACACTGTCCACGTGGACGTCGCAGATGGCGGTGCCGAGCTAGACATCGCCGCCCGCTAGTCGGCCGCGTACCGCCCGCCGCGCCAAATCCTGCTCATGCCCCTAGACTCGGGGCATGAGCATTTTGGTCTCCCCACAAGAACTCCGCGAATCCATTTATCACGGCGAACGATTTACCCTCTTGGCCACCCACTGGCAGCCACAGCTGCGTCAGAGCTATAACCAGTTCACTTCCTTGCATATTCCTACGGCACTGTTTAGCGATACCGCTAATTCCTTCGCCGGTCTCCCCGGTTCACAGGTAGGCCGCAACCCGCTGCCGGATCCGGATAAGCTGCAGGAGCACTTCCGCCAGTGGGGAATCCGTGAGGACCGCCCCGTCGTGGTCTACGACGAGGGGCGCGGCCTATTCGCCGGCCGCGCGTGGTGGACCTTGCGCTGGGCCGGCTTGGACAACGTCCGCATCCTCGACGGCGGCTTGGCCAATTGGCGCCACCTGGGCTATACGACGCTGACCGGCCCCGGCAACTTCGCCGTGGGCGCCAGCGCCACGGTAAACCCCGGCCAGATGCCGGTGGCCACCATCGATGACGTGCGCAGTCACGATGGCCTGCTCATCGATACCCGCACCCGCAACCGCTTTGCCGGCCGCCGCGAAAACCTCGACCTTAAGGCCGGTCATATCCCCGGCGCCGTCAATGTGCCGGAGCGCCTCTTCCACAACGACGGCCTGCGCACCTGGAAGTCTGCGGGTGAAATCCGCGAAGTTCTTTTCGACGCCGGACTAACCCCCGACAATGTCCAAGGCGCCATCATCTACTCCGGCTCTGGCAACCACTCCGCCCTCGCCCTCGCCGCCATGCACGACGCCGGCTTCACCGGCCTGCGCCACTATGTCGGCGGCTGGTCGCAGTGGTCCGCTAACCCTAAGAACCCTGTCGAGCGCGGCGACCGCCTTACCGTCAACGGCTAATCGCCCACGCTCACCCCTCGCCCTCAGCCTCCCGCCTCCGCGCGCCGAGCGCTGAGGGCTTGTTTGTTCCTACTACTATCGTGGGGTGATGGCTTTTCTAATCCTTGCTTTGGCGCTACTTCTCGGCATTGTCGGCGGTGCCTTGCTGCTTTACGACGGCAAACAGCGCACCTCCGCCCCTACACTCTCCGCCGACACGGACCCGACGCCCGCTGACGCCACGCCTGCAGACACCGCGCCCGCGGACACCGCTCCTGCAGACACCACTCCCGCAGACGCCGCGCCTGTCGACGCCGCTTCCCCCGAGCCTGAGCCCAAGACCGAGTCCACCGAGTCCGCCGAGCCTGCTTCTTCCGATACCGCTCCCGTTGACTCGACCTCTAGCGATGCCCCCGCTGTCGACCCAGCCCACCTAGCGTCTTCGCCAGCTGCCCCAGCTCCCGAGTCCCATGCCGAAGCCGCACCAGAGTCCGCACCGGAGTCTGAAACCCAGCAAGACCCTGAGCCAACCCCTGAGCGCGGACCAGACCAGGAGCCGAGCAACGAGCCGAAGCACGAGCGAAGCCACAATCCGAGCCAGGAGACCGCGAGCGAGAACCGCGCGCCCTCCAAGCCGCACACCCGCCATCGGCCGATTCTGCCGGGAACGTTGCGTCGCGAGCGCCGCAGTTGGGCAGAAGCAAAAGGCTTCGAATTTATGAAGTCCGATCCTTACCTCGTAGATGAATGGACGAGGGGAGTGGCCTCTACCGGTGCGGCGCCAAAAGACATTGTCGCGGGAAACGTGTATGGCCACGAGATGCTGTTGATGGATATTGATGGCGTCAACGTCATGGCGATGCGCACCGGAGCGGCCTCAGACATGGTGGTGGACTTCCGTCGCTTCGACCGCGAAGACACGAAGGCCTCCGAGGATCTGCATTTAGCCATGACTCTTGAGGGGTTTGATGTGTATTCCTCGGATAGTGCTGTTACCGAGCGCATGGTAGACGAGCGTGTTCACGTCGCCCTGCAGCAAATGCCCGAAGCGGTCACCGCACTGTGGATGGAAACTGAGTGGGTGCTAGCACAGACTACGAAGCAGGCGCGCTCCGCGGAATGGGAAGCGATGCTACCGCCGCTTGCGTTATTGGCAGACGCCGCCCGTGTCTTGCCACCGCGCTCCTCGGCCACTCACGTGGTGCGACTAGAGGAATTGGATCCAGCTCGCGAGATTCCCGCCCAGCCCATCGCGGAAGCTGTCGGCGGTGCGCCGGCTGCCGGTGCGCCCGTGTTTGAGCGTCCCGTCATCCAGCGGCCGGAAGAGCCTTTGCACATGCCGTCCCGGGCGTACTCCGAAACCCGCGGCCCGGTCGAACACAGCGCGCTAGGCGGCGACGAAGTAGACGCTATTGCCGACGGCCGCGAGCGCCCCACCCCCGATTCTCATACCGCCCGCCTGCCGCGCCAGCAGTTCCGCGCTGCCTCCATCTTCGACGGCCCCTCCGAAGATTCCACTAGTGGGCCCGCCCCCGGCGCGGCCGATTCCCGTGCAGCCGAGGAATCGGACCCGCGCCGGGAAGAGTAGCCTAGAGACCGATACTGGCGGCCTGCCACCACGCGCGAACCGCCGCGCACGAACCACGACAAGGAGCAGATGACTGTGGATTCTCACAACACCAATGCGCACACCGCGAATGCCCAGAACCTGGATGCCGAGAAGAAAGCCCGCCTTGCCGAGCTAGTCAAGGAACTGGCCGTAGTCCACGGCAAGGTGACCCTGTCCTCGGGCAAGGAAGCTAACTACTACGTGGATCTGCGCCGCGCTACCTTGCACCACGAGGCCTCCCGCCTCATCGGTGCGCTGCTTCGCGAGTTGACCGCCGATTGGGATTTCGCGGCCGTCGGTGGCCTAACGCTCGGCGCTGACCCTGTTGCTACTTCCATCATGCATGCCGACGGCCGCGATATCGACGCCTTCGTCGTGCGCAAAGAAGCCAAGAAGCACGGCATGCAGCGCCGCATCGAGGGCACGGACGTGGAAGGAAAGAAGGTCCTTGTCGTAGAAGACACCACGACCACCGGTAACTCCCCGCTGACCGCCGTGGCTGCGCTGCGCGAGGCTGGCGCCGAGGTCGTTGGCGTGGCGACCGTCGTGGACCGCGAGACTGGTGCCGGCGACGTCATCGCCGCAGAAGGCCTTGAATACCGCTCCCTGTTGGGCCTGGGCGATCTTGACCTTGCCTAACGCAGACGAGGCCAAGGGCCCGACCGAGTGGAACGAGGGCCGCCATGGCGTAGGACCGTGGGAAGGTCCGCTGCCGCAAGGGCCAGAGGCTGAGAAATACGACCCAGAGCTGCTCGCTGAAGGCGACCGTCGCAACGTCGTCGATGCCTACCGCTACTGGAGCAGGGAAGCGATCAAAAGGGACATCGATAAGCGCCGGCATAGCCTGCACATCGCTATCGAGAACTTTGAAAACGATGCCAATATTGGCACCGTCGTGCGTACCGCCAACGCCTTCGCCGTCGATACAGTGCACATCGTCGGCCGCCGGCGGTGGAATCGGCGTGGGGCAATGGTGACGGATAGGTACCAGCACTTGATGCACCATGAGAGCGTCGAGAAGCTTATTGCGTGGGCGGCCGAGGAGGGGCTGACCGTCGTCGCCATCGACAACACCCCCGGTTGCGTGCCCCTGGAAACGGCCGAGCTGCCCGAGCACAGCCTTCTACTTTTCGGCCAGGAAGGTCCCGGCGTGACACAAGCGGCCCAGGACGCCGCCGTGATGACCTGCTCCATCGCCCAGTTCGGCTCCACCCGTTCCATCAACGCAGGCGTCGCGGCCGGAATCGCCATGCACACCTGGATTCGCCAGCACGCTGATCTAGCCGATTCTTGGTAGGAAGATCGTTACACTAGCTATATCTACCCGCGTAACTGGAGTGATAGAGGAATCGTGGAAGAAAAATGGGCCCACCGCGCCGAACTCGCAGAAGCCGCCATCAATGAGCGCCACGCGCACCCTGTGTGGGGCCTGCCGCGCACCAATCTTGCGGTGGTGAGCTGGCCGCCTACCACGAAAGAAAAACTCTTCATCCATTGGCACTATTGGTGGCAGGCCCATTATTTGGATTGCCTCATTGACGCGGCGCTGCGCAATAACACCAAGGTGCGCCGACAGCGCATCTTCGACACCATGCGGGGTATTCGTATCCGCAACCTGACGCAGCTGACGAAGAATAAATACTACGATGACAAGGGGTGGCTCGCCTTGGCCTTCGGCCGCGTGGAGGAGCTAAAGAAGGCGAAGACGCCGAAGCGTTTGGCGGAGCTGCAGCGCAATATCCACGAAGGCCTCGATGAATCGCTCGGCGTGCTGCCGTGGCGCCTCGGCGAGAATTTCATGAACGTGCCCTCCAATGGCCCGGGCGCCATCATGTTGGCGCGGATGGGGCGCATTGAGGAAGCGCGGCGCATCATTGACTGGATCTACGATCACCTGCTTGACGACGACGGCTACATCATGGACGGCGTCCGCATGCGCATGGACGGCCCTGAGGTGGTAAAAAACATCCACCCCTACTGCCAAGGCGTGGTCCTAGGTGCGTGCTTGGAAATTGTGCTGGCGCTGCGGGAAAAGGCCGGTATCGGTGATTTGGAGCAAATCGACAGCGTACACGAGGCCGAGCTGGCTTCCGAGATGATGGACTACATAATCCGCATCCGCGGCCTAGTGCAGACCGTGGCTTCGGGTATGGCTACCCCCTCGGGCGTGGTGGACTGGGAGACCGGCGATGGTGACGGTGGCCTGTTTAAGGGCATTTTGATGCGCTACCTTGCCGACGTCGCCGTACGCCTGCCCGGCGATTCTCCCGCCAACCGTGCGACGAAGAAGCTGGCCGCGCGCATGGTGATGGCCTCGGCCGAGTCGGTGTGGGAGCACCGCTTAGAGGTTGATGGTCTGCCGATCTTCGGCTCTGATTGGTTGTCCGATGCGCGCCTGCCGCATAACTACGGCTTCGGCCGGCGCACCATGAGTGAGAAGGTAGGCATCATCCGCGTGGACGAGCGCGATTTGTCCGTGCAACTTTCCGGATGGATGCTGATGGAGGCCTGCGCTCGCGTGACGCGGCATCTATCTAAATAGTCCGCAGGGGCGGGCCAGTTGTGCGGCGCGCATAGATGGGTTGAAAATGTCACAGAGTTTTTGCGGCAGAAATTCCGTGAAACGGGCATACTTGGGTGCTGGAACGTGTTTGACCACAAACCCACTTTTAAGGATGGAAATTCATGCCAATTGCAACCCCTGAGGTCTATAACGAGATGCTGGATACCGCGAAGAAGAATGGCTTCGCGTTCCCCGCTATCAACTGCACCTCTTCTGAGACCATTAACGCAGCTCTGAAGGGCTTTGCGGAGGCCGAGTCCGACGGCATCATCCAGTTCTCTACCGGCGGTGCAGCCTTCGGTTCCGGCCTGGCACTGAAGGACAAGGTCAAGGGTGCTCAGGCATTGGCCGCATTCGCTCATGAGGCCGCGAAGCACTACGGCGTCAATATCGCGCTGCACACCGACCACTGCCAGAAGGAGGTACTCGATGAGTACGTCCGCCCGTTGCTGGCTATCTCTCAGGAGCGCGTCGACCGCGGCGAGAACCCGCTGTTCCAGTCCCACATGTGGGACGGCTCCGCTATTCCAATCGATGAGAACCTGGTCATCGCACAGGAGCTGCTGGAAAAGGCTAAGAACGCGCACGTCATCCTCGAGGCTGAGATCGGCGTCGTCGGCGGCGAAGAGGACGGCGTTCAGGCTAAGGCAGGCGCTAACCTGTACACCTCCCCGGAGGACTTTGAAAAGACCATCGATGCCCTGGGCACCGGTGAGAAGGGCCGCTACATGCTGGCCGCTACCTTCGGCAACGTTCACGGCGTCTACAAGCCAGGCAACGTGAAGCTGCGCCCAGAGGTCCTGCTTGAGGGCCAGAAGGTTGCACAGAAGAAGCTCGGCCTGGGTGAGGACGAGTACGCCTTCGACTTCGTATTCCACGGTGGCTCCGGCTCCGAGAAGGAAAAGATTGAAGAGGCACTTCGCTACGGCGTCATCAAGATGAACGTGGATACCGATACCCAGTATGCCTTTACCAACCCGGTTGCTCGCCACATGATGGAAAACTACGATGGCGTCTTCAAGATTGACGGCGAGGTTGGCAACAAGAAGGTTTATGACCCACGCTCCTACCTGAAGAAGGCAGAGCAGGGCATGTCCGAGCGCGTCATCGAGTCTTGCCAGGACCTGCACTCTGTGGGCAAGTCCCTCTCCAAGTAAAGTTTCTAAGCTGCGGCAGCCCCTTAAGTAGGCACGCCGAACTGGCCGCTTCCCCCGCGTGGGAGGCGGCTTTTTCATGTCTTCGGCCAGGGTCGGGATTTCGCGGGCGGCGCTGGCGGGCGCCGTTGGTAGGAGCCGCTGGCGGGCGGCGCTGGCGGGTGGTGGGGCCGGG
>NZ_JAKRDR010000006.1:0-127742 GCF_022345765.1 Corynebacterium nasorum
AGTAGCGCGAAGAAATACGCCTATCGATACGCTGTTGCGGAATAACCTGGACTGGAACTGCTTGGCGACCATCAACGTACTCAATTACCTGCATAAGCCTGTTATACAGCGCCACATCCGGGCCAGCCGGGACAAAAGGCACACGCCCGGTAGAAAGCTTAATGACACCTTTGTCTATATCAGCAGCATTACGCGGATGAATGCCACAGGCTAAAGCTGCATCTTTGCGCCCTAAAGCATTCGCACGCAGTTGCAGATAGCTACATCGGCCAGTTGTGGCCGCAGCTTTGCGGCCATATGGATTGCGCTTCCACAAACCAAGCTCAATACCGATGCGGTACACCGGAGAAGAGCCTATAGAAAGCTGGCGCGCAATATCCATCGGTGCCACACCTTCCAGCCACAGGCGAGCTATTTCCTGACTGTCATCCGAGCTAGTAGTCCTGCGGCGCTTGCGCGGCAAGTCCAACTCACCAGCAAGCCGATACGCCACCGAACGCGCTAAACCAACCACCCCAGCAGCCGCCCGTATTGAACTACCAGCCCGAACCAACGACGCAAACCGCGCCACAACAACAGAATCCGGAACCCATTTCGACTCCACACAATCACCTAACCCATGTCAGGTGTTTCCACGACCACTAGAAATCAAGCGTGAGACGGGTGCTACCGGCAGGACTCCTGTCTGCGGGAGCTTTGAGCCCTGTGGAACACCGCATAGGCACCGATGAGGGATACAGCTAGGAATATCCCAGCGGCCGTGAAGTAGAAAAATCCATTTCCTAACCTACGAGAAATATCCGGCAATGAGGTGGAATCCGATCCCGCCAGGGCCTTGGCAACGTATACCGCATTCAAACCGCCAATGAAATAGCCGAGGCAGAGCAATGATGAAATACCAACTGCAATCTTTAGCAGAACTGTTAAGGATGAATGGCGGGGTTCTGTAATCTTTAACTCCTCTCATTTTGGCCTTCAGGACCAGCAAACTACACCTTCCTAAGGTGCTGTGTACAAACAGGCGTGCTCGGTAGCCACACCATCAGTCACAGAAAGTCACTGTAGAGATGAAGGTATGAGGTTTAGCGATAGGATATGGGATATGAAGAAGATCCGAACGATGCTGGACGGGGTAAACGAGATTCACCTATTTCAAAGCCAGCGAGTAGCGCAGGCAGCGCAGCAAGCGCATCTGCGCAATCGGACTCGCAGTTATCGGGCGCACCGCAAAATAAACGCAGCGATTTCCCACCAGTTGGAGGAGCGCTCCCTGGCGTAAATAGACTTTCTAACCTTGACGACCAAATTGCTGTGTGGGCGCATCAGGGGCCAACTCCGCATCCACAGATAATCAAACAGCACAATGACATTCAGCCGGGCGCAGGCGATCGGATTATGGAGGGCGCTCATGCAGATATTGTCCTCGATAGGAAAGTTACAGCAGAATCTTTCGAGTACGCGATATTTGAATCAAAAGTACGGCTCTTTACGGCCGTAGGTGTCATTTTCGGCGCGCTCATCCTTATACCGGCGATACTCGTTCTTTTTGACCCACCGGAATCGATAGTTGGTACTGCGGCGGTGGGCCTGGCGGCAGCAAGCCCACTAGTCCGCACCCTCATTGGCCCTAAGCAATCTCAGAAGGACCAGTTAGAGAGCGTGGAGCGGGGAGGGGTTTAAATCTCGAAGTAGGCGCGCAGGTCGGCCGCAATAGCATCGAGGCGGTCGGCGTCGGGGGACTCGAGGTAGCACTTGAGCTTCGGTTCCGTGCCGGAGGGGCGAACGATGACGCGGTCATCGTTGTCCGTGAAGAACTTGGAGCCTTGGGCGAATTTCTCTACCTTCGCCACGGGCGAGCCAGCCAGTTCGGTGGGCGGGGTAGATGCGACCTTATCCATCGCTTGGGCGATGATGCTGAGGTCATCTACGCGGAAGGTCAGCGGTTGGGTATACAGGGCCCCGACGGTGGCGTAGATGCCCTCCAAGCGCTCCAGCAGGGTGGTTCCTGCGGCCTTGCACTCGGCAGCGAGGCTGGCGAGCACTACGGAGGTAGCCATGCCGTCCTTGTCACGGACAGCGGTGGGATCGGGGCAGAATCCAATGGCTTCCTCGTAGCCAAAGGCGAGATCCGGGGTTCGTGCGATCCACTTGAAGCCGGTCAGTGTCTCCTCGTGGCCGAGGCCGTAGTGCGCGGCGATGCGCCCGAGCAGGCGGGAGGAGACGAGGGAATTGGCAAAATTGCCGGTCGCCCCGCGGCGGGCCAGATAGTCGCCCAAAAGGGCACCGGTTTCATCGCCGGTGAGCTGGCGCCAGGAGCCAGAAGCAGTGGGCACGGCGGCGGCGCAGCGGTCCGCATCGGGGTCATAAGCGATAAGGATATCGGCGCCGATCTCCTCAGCGTGGCGGATACCCAGATCAAGGGCGCCGGGCTCTTCCGGGTTGGGGAAGGAGACGGTGGGGAAATCCGGATCCGGTTGGGCCTGCTCAGGAACTAGCGAGACGCGGAAGCCACAGCGGGTGAGAAGTTCTTTGCCCAAGGCAGCACCAACGCCGTGCATGGCCGTGAGCGCGATGGTGACATCGGAGCTTTCGCCTACGAGTTGTGCCGCGCGGTCGAGGTAGTCGGCGCGGGTATCGACGTTCTCGACATTCGCCGCAGAAAGCGGGATTTCATCGGCATGAGGTGCCGCGGCGATGGCTTCCGCGATTTCGGCATCGGCGGGCGAGATAAGTTGCACGCCTTCCGCAGGGCCGGTGGCGATGCGGCCGCCCAAGTACACCTTGTAGCCATTATCGGCCGGCGGATTATGCGAGGCGGTAACCATGATGCCAGCATCTGCCTTGAGCTTGCGTACCGTGAAAGCGGTCAGCGGGGTGGGGTTTTGTGCGGGCAAAACCAGGGCTCGGCCGCCAGCTGCGGAGATGACCTGCGCCGCATCGCGTTGGAACTGCGCGGAGCCGTGGCGGGCATCGCAACCAATGGCCACGACTGGGGTATCGACCTGCTGCTTGAGCCATGTGATGAGCCCGTAGGTGGTGCGGATGACCACGGCGCGGTTCATGCGGGACTCACCTGGGCCCACGGCGGCGCGCAGGCCCGCGGTGCCAAAGGCCAGGGGGCCGGCGAAGGCGGAGGCGAGCTCAGCGGTATTGCCCTCCTCAATCCAGGTGTTTACCCGGCGGGCTGTATCCGGATCAGGGTCGTGCTCGGCCCACGTACGGGCGTAGTCATAATCTACGGCGGCGTTCGACATGGACTAGAGCTCCTCGAGGATCTTGGCGGAGGAGGACAGGCCCAAGCGGGTCGCGCCAGCCTCAATCATGGCTAGGGCGTCCTGTGCGGTACGGATGCCGCCAGAGGCTTTCACGCCTAACTTATCGCCTACGGTCTCGCGCATGAGCTTTACGGCATGTACAGAGGCACCGCCGGCCGGGTGGAAACCAGTGGAGGTCTTGACAAAGTCCGCCTGGGCGGCTGCAGCGGCCTTGCAGGCGAGGACAATGGCGTCTTCGGAAAGCGCGGCGGATTCAATGATGACCTTGAGAACCTTGCCCGGGATGGCATCGCGCACGGCCTGGATTTCGGCCTGCAGATCCTCGGCGCGGCCCTCAATGGCTAGCGGGATATTGATGACCATGTCCACCTCTTCGGCGCCATCGGCAACCGCGCGGGCTGCCTCAGCGGCCTTGATCTCCGGCTTTACGGCACCGGAGGGAAAGCCGACGACGGTGGCAATGTGCAGGGAGTCAGGAACCTCGATGGGCAAGGCGGAGGGGGAAACGCATACGGAGTAGGTGCCCAGCTCGGCTGCCTCATTTACCAGGGCGCGGAATTGTTCCGGGGTGGCCTCCGGCTTGAGCAGGGTGTGATCGATGATGGATGCAACGTCGGTGCGGGAAGTCATAATTTTCTCCTTAACGGGCTGGGCGGGATTCGGAACGGGCCATCTTGAGGTCAGAAACTACGTATAGGGCAATGCCAATAGCAGCCACGGCGGCCAGGATCCACAGCACGGTGTTATAGCTGGCGAGGTCCTGCAGCTTGGCGGTATAGGCAATGCCCAGCGGGATGGCGATATTGATGGTCAGGTTATAAAAACCAATGGCGATGCCGGACTTGACGGCGCTGATATTGCGCAGCGCGGTATTAACCAGCGGCGCGTACATCAGTGAAAAGCCGGAGGCGAAGGCCACGATGGCTGCGATGAGAATAGCGACGTGGAGTTGCACAAAAAGCGCGGCCATCACCAGTGCGCCGGCAACTAAGGCGAAGGCGGTGTAGATGGTGGCGCGGGAGGATAAAACGGTGCCGATCTTTCCGGAGAAGATGCCGATGAGGATGGCGCAGATATAGCCCGGGATCATCAACAGGGAGGCTTTATCGATATTCATGCCGTGCAGGTCATGCGCCGCAAAAGGCAGCAAGAAGATGAAGCCCATCTGGGTGGAATAGACGAAGAAGACCATGAGGATGGTCCACACGTAGCGGCCGTTGGTGAAAAACTCCGGGGTGACCACGGGATATTTAGCGTGGCTGATGTGGTAGGCAAAGCCCACCACGCCGAGGACAGCCACGATGAGATATACCCAGTTGAACTCCTGCATGAATAAGGTCAGGCCTGTGGCAAAGACGGCGATGAAAAATAGGCCGAGCACATCGAGGTGTCCCTCCACGGCCTCATCTTCTGGCACCAGCTTGATAATCGGCGGGATGGTCAGAATGAGGATGAGCGGGATAAGGAACATCGCCGTCCACGAGACATAGGTGGAAATAAAGCCAGAGGTCAACGCGCCGATGAGCAGGCCGGCCTGGAAGGCGGCGGTGGAAAAGCCCAGGTAGGTCTTTTGATCGGCCTCGCTTAAGTGCTTGGTCACGTAAATGACATAAAGCGTCTCCGCGGCGGCGAGGCCGGCGGTTTGAATGAGGCGACCGGCCAGCACCATGGGCCAGAAGCTAGAAAAGGCGAAGGCTAAGATCGATCCCACGGCAATGAGGACGACGCCGGTGAGCATGAGCTTGCGGATGGAAATGGAATCCGCCAGCGCGGCATAGACCACGGCGCCGATGCCGATGATGACGCCGGCGAGGGAAGCCTGCAGGGAGGCGGTCTTAACGGAAAGGTCGAGCGCCTGGGCAATCGGCATGGTCATCGTCTTAAAGCCGTTATCAATAACCAATGAGAAGACGAAGACGAAGAGCAGGATGGGGACGGCAACCTTGGGGTTTACCGCGGAGCCTGGCCGCTTGTCCTGCGGGGAAGCAGAAGTAGTAGAAGAAGTCACGG
Organism: Corynebacterium nasorum; assembly: GCF_022345765.1. Lineage (NCBI taxonomy): Bacteria > Bacillati > Actinomycetota > Actinomycetes > Mycobacteriales > Corynebacteriaceae > Corynebacterium > Corynebacterium nasorum. The sequence goes on from NZ_JAKRDR010000006.1 coordinate 5,286, forward strand.
GGAAGGCGTCCTTTTAGTCGAGCGCGTTAAGCGGCAGCGCGAGTTCAATCATGGTGCGGAAGGCGGTTTGACGCTCTTCGGCAGAAAGCTTGGTACCGTGCACGAGGTTGTCGGATACGGTGAAAAGCCCCAGCGCGTCGACGCCGGCTTCGGCCGCGGTGGCATAAAGCGCTGCGGATTCCATCTCGACGCCGAGCACGCCCATGTGCGCCCAGCGTTCGTTGACGGATTGGTCAAAGTTATAAAAGATATCCGAGCTCAAGATATTGCCCACGTGAATGTGTGCCTGCTGCTTCTCGGATTCATCCACCAAAGCCTTGAGGAGCTTCCACGAGGCGGTCGGAGCGTAGCTGCCCGGCAGGTTGTACTGGCTCAAGAAATTGGAATCGGTGGAGGCGGAGGAGGCGACGATGACATCGTGCAGCTCGATGTCTTCTTGCATAGCGCCGATGGAACCGACGCGGATGAGCTTCTTTACGCCGTAGTTGTGGATGAGCTCCCAGGAGTAGATGCCGATGGAGGGAATACCCATGCCGGTGCCCATGACCGAAACGGGGTTGCCTTTATAGGTTCCGGTAAACCCCAGCATATTGCGCACGCCGTTGAACTGGACGGTGTCTGACAGGAAGTTTTCGGCGATGAATTGTGCGCGTAGTGGGTCGCCGGGCAGCAAGATGGTTTCTGCAATGGGCGCGCCCTGCGGGTTGATGTGTGGGGTGGCAATATCGGTAGCGGACATAGCTTCGCTCCTCGGTGTGTGGGGGGATTTTACACACTTAGCTTAACCCCGCAGGAACCCATGTCAATGACGCAATTTACAATTGTTCAACATTTGTGGGAGGCCTCACTAGCCCAGTCCACGAGCTTGCGCGCGGTGGCCTGATCTGTGACCAGATGGGTAGCCAATCCCTTGCGCAGCGCCACCCATATGGCCCGCGCCTTAGATGCGCCGCCAGCTACCAGCACCCGGGTGGGGCGCGTGGCCAAGTCTGCGAGGCTGATGCCCACGGTGCGGGCGTCTACGGCCGGGCAGGCTACTTCCCCGCAGGCGTCGAAGAAGCGCGAGCACACATCACCCACAGCATTGTCTGCAATCTGCTGTTTCTCGGCCGCGGTCAGATAGCCCAGGTTGAAAGCTAAAGATTCCTGCTCGGCCGAGCCCACCGTAAAGACCGCCACGCTTACCGATGCCCCCTTATGCAAAATCTGCCCAATATGCCTATCGCGCTCCACCCACTGCTTGGCCTCCGCGGAATCGAAGATGCCCGGCAGCGGTAAAAGGTGGGCCTCGGCATTGAAGGCGTGGGCAAAGGCCTGCAGGGTGTAGAAGTCTTTAGTGGATCGCTCCGTGTGTGAGTGGCCACCTTTTAGTTGTACAATCTCTACGCCTTCCCGTGGCTGTCGCCGCAGGTGAGAAGCGACGGCGGACATCGTCTCGCCCCAAGAGAGGCCGACGCTGGTGCCATCCTCAATGAGTTCTTCCAGGAGGGCGGCGCCGGCGCTGCCCAGGTCTGCTAGGGGAGAACCGCCGGGTGGGGTGGTGGTCACGCGGACGTCGGCAAGCGCAAAGCGTTGGCGTAGTTGGCCCACTAGTTCATCGGATTGCTCCCGCGGATCGGCAATGCTGATGGTGACAAAGCCGCGCGCGGAGGCGTGGCTGAGCAACTTGGACACCGTGGGCCGGGAAACCCCAAGATGATGGGCAACCTCGGCCTGAGAGAAGCCGGAGTTGTAGTACAACTTTGCGGCGTCAATGGACTGGGCATCCTTCTGATCCAACATGCCTTTCATTCAAGCACATTCACATGCGCGATAAGGTGTCATAAAAGCTTCCCATTTTTGCGCTCTGACGTGGCGATTTGTGTAAAACGTTGCAAGCGGGTTAGATTATTGGAGTCCGCAACGGAGAGCACAACGAAATAGCGATGTGTTCAACGCTAGGATGTGCCCCCTTAGCTCAGTCGGCAGAGCGTTTCCATGGTAAGGAAAAGGTCGACAGTTCGATTCTGTCAGGGGGCTCCATTCATGTTCGGAGGAAGAAATTCCCCAAGGTGAATATGGCGGTGTAGCTCAGTGGTAGAGCAAGCGACTCATAATCGCTGTGTCGCGAGTTCAATTCTCGCCATCGCTACCGGGAAAGAAAGGCGCCCGCAGGGCGCTTTTTTATTACCGCGCTGAAGGCTTTGCAGACCCGCCTGGTTTCAGATTGGAACTATGGCTCTGGTAAGGTCTTCAACGCTTGATGCTGAGGCATTAAGAGATAAAAGAATAGGGGCGTGGCGCAATTGGTAGCGCAACGGTCTCCAAAACCGTAGGTTGCAGGTTCGAGTCCTGTCGCCCCTGCACAGTAAACCCCGTCACTTGATTTCAGGTGGCGGGGTTTGTTCATGCCATATTTTCCCGGTCGAGCCTTGCTCGCCGCTGTGCTCGCCCAATGTATCCAAGGCCACGTCTTATAAATGCGGTGGTCAGCTTTTCATGCAGTGCAAGCTTTGCTAGGGTTGACAAAGTTATGGAGGTGCGCGTTAAGCGCCCTATTAGATTTAGTTCCCAAGGAGGGTTAGCTGTGAGCGATGAGCAGCAGCCGAAGAATTCGGGTGCACCGCGCCCGACCGGTAAGCGTCAGCTCTCTGGTGCGGCTACCACGTCCTCCGCGGACTACGCCGATAAGCACGTCGTCCGCGTAGAGGATAAGAATCACGATGACACCCCAGGTGGTGGCGTAGCCGCTTTCCCTGGCGAGGTGGCAACTGAGATGAAGAAAGTGGTGTGGCCGACCGCTAAGGAGATGCTGCAGTACACCCTCATTACCTTTGCCTTCCTCATCGTCATGACCGTTTTGGTGTGGGGTGTGGACGCTCTGGCCGGTCTCGGAGTTGAGCAGGTTCTCTCTGATTAGTAAGATAGCCGCATAATCTTTTATCCCGCTGTTTCCACTGAAGGAACGGCGGGATACTTTTTGCCCATACGCGGGCGGGTAGGCTAGTCCTACGCAACGCGCCGAGGAATTTTTGGAGTAAGAATCATGAGCGACGAGAATAACGTCGAAACCGTAGGCACCTCCCTAGAGGAGGCTATGCAGGCCAACGTGCAGGAGCAGGCGGCAGAGCACGCTAGCTCCGTTGAAGAAGCACAGCAGGAGGACGCTACCCCAAGCGCGCCCGCAGTAGAAGAAGCAGCAGAGTCCACCGACGCTGCAGGTGAGTCTGCGGAGGCAGCCGAGGCACCGGGAGCGGAATCGGAATCGGCAGCGGCCGACGCCGAGGGCGCGGCAGAGGCCGCAGCTCCAGAGGCTGGCGAGGATGAGTCCGAAGACGCCGCCTACCGCAAGCGCCTGCGTGCGTTTACCCGCGAGCTGAAGAAGCAGCCGGGCCAGTGGTACATCATTCAGTGCTACTCCGGCTACGAAAACAAGGTAAAGACCAATCTGGACATGCGTGCCCAGACCCTTGAGGTGGAGGACTCTATCTTTGAGGTTGTCGTTCCTATTGAGCAGGTGCTCGAGAACAAGGACGGCAAGAAGAAGATTGTGAAGCGCAAGCTGCTGCCGGGCTACGTCCTCGTCCGCGCCGAACTCAATGACGCCGCTTGGTCCGTCATCCGCGAAACCCCTGGTGTAACCTCCTTCGTGGGTAACGAGGGCAACGCCACCCCAGTGAAGACCCGCGATGTGGCTAAATTCCTGATGCCGAACGAAGCACCGTCCACCAAGGGCGATGCCGCCCCGAATGAGGCTGAGGGCGAGCAGGTCGTGGCCATGCCAGAAAAGGAAGTGGCAAAGAAGTACGCCCACGACTTCGAGGTAGGCGAGGCAGTGACCATCCTGTCCGGCCCGCTGGCCGCAGTCTCCGCCACTATTTCCGAGATCGACCCAGAGACCGGCAAGATGCAGGGCTTGGTATCCATCTTTGGTCGCGAGACCCCAGTGGAGTTGTCGCCGACCGAGATCGAGCGCATCTCCTAAAAGTGATTTTGTGCAGGGCGCACGGTGTTCTAAACTGGAACGCCGTGCGCCTTTGGCGTGCGTATAAGAAAAACGTTTCATCCTCCGGTGGCCCACTGAAGGTGAGCATCCGGACGGGATCCCGTTATTCATCGTGGCGGCTATCCCGGTAACACAGGAAAGAGGTAATTCGATGGCTCCTAAGAAGAAGGTATCTGGCTTCATCAAGCTGCAGATCGAGGCAGGCGCCGCTAACCCGGCACCGCCAGTTGGCCCAGCACTCGGTGCCCACGGCGTCAACATCATGGAATTCTGCAAGGCTTATAACGCCGCTACCGAGAACCAGCGTGGCAACGTGGTTCCGGTTGAGATCACCGTCTACGAGGACCGTTCCTTCGACTTCAAGCTGAAGACCCCGCCGGCAGCCAAGCTGCTGCTGAAGGCCGCTGGCATCAAGAAGGGCTCCGGCGTTCCACACACCGACAAGGTCGGCTCTGTGTCTTGGGACCAGTGCAAGGAAATCGCAGAGACCAAGTTTGCGGACCTGAACGCACGTGACATCGAGAACGGCGCTCGCATCATCGCCGGTACCGCCCGCTCCATGGGCATCACCGTTGATGGCGCACCGGAGAAGTAAAAACTTTATGTGGTAGGGCCAGCTACGGCCCGCCGAACACCACACCAATCCAGAAAAGGAATTGTTAAATGAGCACCAAGTCTAAGGCTTATAAGGCCGCTGCGGAACTGGTAGATAAGTCCCGCCTGTACCGTCCGATCGAGGCCACCAAGCTGGCTAAGGAGACCTCCTCCAAGAACTTCGACGCCACCGTTGATGTTGTTTTCCGTTTGGGCGTTGACCCGCGCAAGGCTGACCAGCTGGTTCGCGGCACCGTTTCCCTGCCTAACGGCACCGGTAAGGACGTTCGCGTTGCTGTCTTCGCAGAAGGCGAGAAGGCTACCGCCGCTCAGGAAGCTGGCGCTGATATCGTCGGCACCGCTGAATTGATCGAGCAGATCAACGAGGGCAACATCGACTTCGACGTTGCTATCGCTACCCCGGATCAGATGGCCAAGGTTGGCCGCGTTGCCCGCGTCTTGGGCCCGCGTGGTTTGATGCCGAACCCGAAGACCGGCACCGTTACCGCAGACGTTGCTAAGGCAATCTCTGAGGTTAAGGGCGGCAAGATCTCCTTCCGCGTTGATAAGGCTGCTAACCTGCACGCCATCATCGGTAAGGCTTCCTTCGATGCTGAGAAGCTGGCTGAGAACTACGGCGCCCTCATGGATGAGATCCAGCGCCTGAAGCCTTCTTCCGCTAAGGGCATCTACATCAAGCGCGCTACCATCTCCACCACCTCCGGCCCGGGCATCCCGGTTGACGGTTCCGTGGTCAAGGATTACACCGCTTAAGCAGTTATCACGTACTGCGTTTAAGGTTAAAGGGCTTAGAGGCAATTCCTCGAAGCCCTTTTTCTATATCTCGAGCCACTAGTAGTTATGTGGCGTCAATATCGTCTGGCACCCATTCGCCGCCGTCGTAGTAGACGTTTCGAGCCAAGGGAATCTGGTGCGAAGCAGACTCGAGGATGTGCATAAAATATCCGGCCGTGTTGGGAATGGCGAGGGTATCTCCTACGGCAATGCCCGCTGGGAAGTCCAGTTCGCGGCGCAGAATCACCTCGTCTTCAATGCAGTAGGCACCGACTACAAAGCCGGTACGTCGCTCGCGGGAGACCTCCTTTGCTGAACCGACTGTAGGCACGAGGAGGGGGTCTAGCAGGATGTCATCCGCGGCGGTCCGGCACTGCGTGCGATTCATCGCCACACCGATAAGGGGCAGGCCATCAGAACGTTCTTTGAGAAAGCTCACCTCGGCGAGGATGACACCACAGCCGTCGAGGAGGCTGCGGCCCGGTTCTAGATGGAGGGCGATGTCCCGCTCTCGCAGGGCACCACCGGCGTTGCCGTAGCCGGGGACCTCACCGGAGAGAAGTTGGTTCAGCCACTGACCGCGCGTCGGTTCCTGCCAGAATGGGTAAGTATTGGAGAGCGGATCCGATTTCCAGGTAAAGGGGTCACCGGTACCAGCGCGTTGCGCAGAGATACGCGCTGTGTAGTTTTCCCACTGCTCGCGGGATTCTAAATAGCTCATGGGCACGCCGCCGCCGATATCGATGAAATTAGCGGGTTGGTTCATTGCGCGTAGGTGCTCGACTAGAGCAATGGCCTCTGCAAGGGCGGTGCGGCGATCCGCCTCGCTATAGCCATGCAGGTGGACGTGGACACCCACGGCACGAAGCTCCGTGGGCCACTCCGCTTTCTGCCATGCAGGTAGCCTTTCCCCGAAGCGGGTCGGTGGTAAATCATCTGGATCTGGAGCAAGGCGCGGTGCCACGCGGGCGGTAGTTTCTAAAGCTCGGGCGATGGCGGCGATGCGGCCGCATTCTGCGCGAGAATCGCACGATATAGTAACGCCACGCGAAATCGCGAGGCGGAGCAAACCATCGCTTTTGATAGCAGCGCTGAGGATGATGCGCTCTGGGGCTACATCGCGCTCGAGCACTTGGCGTAGCTCGTTCTCACTGGCTACATCCACGCCGAGTCCACTCTCGCGAGCGGCGTCGACAAAGCACAGCGCCTTATTGGCTTTGCGGGCGAAAAATACCCGAGTTTTCACGTCGTGGGAAGCACCGGCGTCTAGTAGCTCTTGGGCATTGTGGCGCAGTGGCGCGGGATTAAGCACGTTTACCGGAGAACCATAGCGCGAGGTGAGTGCGCTAACTTCTTGCGGGTTCTTCACGAGCTCTTGCATCCACTGCTCCCATCGGGCACGCAGCGGGACGGTGCCATGGACCGGCAGTGGGGCAACGGGAGGGGTGGTCATGGGTTTCCTACTTTCTCCGCCCAGCGGGGGATGTCATCGTGTACTAAACGGTTAAGAGAGTCATGCCCGGGCAGGGAGAGCTCATTCATGCGGCCAATTTCCACCACACCAGGAACGTTATGGAAGGGGGAGGGGGTGGCTTGGGGAGCCACAGTGGCGTCGATAAGCAGGTCCACGCCGCCCTTCTCCCGCCAGGAATCTATCTGCTCAGGAGTGCCTAGATACTGGGTATCCACCACCCCGGAGTGGATGAGCTCGAGCAGACGCCTGGCTGTGACCGGTGGTGGGCCGAAGGCCACCCGCTCAAGGGTGCGTGAGAGCTCGCGGAACCCGGGCATTGGGCCGTGTGCCTGGTGCCAATCGACGCAGTCTTGGAAGACCCCACGAAAAGCCGCGCCCACGGCCGTGGCCGGAGTCAGGGGACCAGTACCCTCGACCGCACGGAGGGAAGCCTCGAGCTCAGCGAGCGCAGCGCCAGTGAAATCCTGACCATCAATAACGGCTGCTAGTTCCGCACTAGAGAAGTCACCGAACTCGGCTGCGGCCCCGATGAGGATCTCGCGCAAATCTGCGGCGTTAGTGATGTGCGCACAGGCCTGCCGCCACCGCGTCGAAACCTCCGGCAGCGGTGCCTCCGGAGAGGGCTTTACCTCCATAAATCGCCCGCTGCGGCTAACCGGATAAATGACCTCGGCGGTATCGCCATAAAGCAGGCATACATCGATAAAGCTTAAGGCGGCACCGCGCACGCCGATTCGCCGTGGAGCGCTAGGGAGGTCGGCGCCGAAATAGAGACCGGTGACGGGCACACGCGAAGTTTCGTGGACCAAGGAACCAGCATGGAGATGGTCGTGTCCGGTGCAGACCAGGACGTCGTCGAAGGGGGTGCCGTCGACCACGAAGCCTTCTCCGTCATTACTCACTTCGCTCACGCGGTGCGGCAGGTGGCGGATGCCAACGTGCGCCGGCGCGCGCTGCAATGCGGCGGACCAGGTATCGGCGAGGAATTGGCCCACTTCGGCGCGCGGTGGGAAGGCATCGGTGGTGTCCCCACCGCGGCGGGCCCGCCATGCGTTGAAATTATCGTGGGCGGTGGTGACGATGGCGCAGTTGACGTTGAGGCGCCAGTGGGGCGGCTGCTGCGGGCGGTAGACAGCGCCTGAACCGGCCGGATACGGGTCGAAGACCGTGACATCGATGGGGATGCGGGCGCGCTCGATGAGTTCCTCTACGGCCCAGAGACCGCGCGGACCGCCTCCGATGATGGCAATGCGTCGGGCAGGCTTAGCGGAAGTCACTGCGCCGTCCCTTCGCTGCGCGCGGCAAGTTCGGCAGGTGAAATGCCGAAGTTTTCGCACACCCAGGAATCGTTATAGATAGTGTCTAAGTAAGGCTGGCCGGCGTCGTGTAGCACGGCAACCACCTCCGCCCCCGCCGGCAGGGAGGGGGCGAGGCGCTGGAAGGCTGCGATAACAGCACCGCCGGAAGCACCCGGCAGCAAACCCTCGGCCCGGGCGAGCCTGCGGGCGGCCACGATGGCCTCGAGATCGGGGACCCGCTCGACGGAGGAGGGCGAAAATTTGGTGGATAGGTCGGTCACGATACCTGCGCCATAGCCGGGCAGCATGCGGGTGCCACGCTCACCGCCGAAAAGTACGGAGCCCTCTGCATCAACGCCGATTGTTTGGGTACTGGCTCCCACCTCGGAAAGTTTGCGGACACAGCCGCCAAGGGTTCCGGTGGTACTCATAGCCACGAGCACATGGCTGGGTGCCTGCCCGAGTTGATCCAGGATCTCAGTCATAGTGCCCTCCGCGTGGGCGTGGAAGGCGGCTTCATTGGAATACTGGTTGAGGTTGAAAGAATCGGGGATCTCTTCCAATAGCTCGGCCACGCGGGTGCGGCGGGCGGTGAGCCAATCGCCGGTTTCGGGATCTGGGTGGTCGAGCAATTCCACGTGTGCGCCATAGGCCCGCATGGTGGCCACCGTGGAGGCATTGACGCGCGGATCCACCACGCAGTGGAACTTCATTCCCTGCAGCGGGGCTTGGCGAGCTAGAGCCATGCCCAGGTTGCCGGAGGAAGATTCCACCAACGTCGACCCTGGGCGGATATCGCCGGCGGCAAGGGCCGACTGGATTAGTGCTCGGGCGGTACGGTCTTTTGCAGAGCCGCCAAGGTTGAACTGTTCGAGTTTGAGATAGAGGTGGACATCCGGCCGAGGATTGATCGCCTCCACTCGCATGAGTGGGGTATTGCCGATGGGCGGGTGCGCTTGAGAATGAATCCTAGGGCTCATCATTGGCCCCATGGTAGACCTTTATTTCTGCCTCTTCCGCCGACCTAGTCCTTGATCTCCGCATAGGCGTCGAGGGCGGCTTGGCGCGATTCCTTTAGGTCCACTATGGGTGGGCCAGACAGCGCGGGTGCCCAGCGGCGCACATATTCGCCGTCGGGGTCGAAGCGCTTGGCCTGGGTTTCGGGGTTGAAGATGCGGAAAAATGGTGCGGCGTCATCGCCACAGCCAGCCACCCACTGCCAATTGAAGGGGTTGGAGGCGGCATCGGCATCTACCAACGTATCCCAGAACCATTCTTCGCCTAGGCGCCAGTGGATACCGAGGTTCTTGGTGAGGAAAGATCCCACCACCATTCGTACGCGGTTGTGCATATAGCCGGTGGCCCAAAGCTCGCGCATTCCGGCGTCGACAAGCGCGATGCCCGTGGTACCGGACTGCCAGTCTGTCAGGCGTGGGTCATCCCAGGACCAATCGAAGCGGTCGAATTTTTCCCGTACGTTTTCGGTAGCAAGGTTGGGCAGGTGGTAGAGGCGGTGCCAGGCAAAGTCGCGCCACAGTAGCTCGGAGTGGAATTTGGCGCACTCCGGCTCCTCGGCCGCGGCGAACCATACTTCCCGCGGCGAGACCTCGCCGAAGCGCAGGTGCGGCGAGAGTAGGGAGGTGGCATTAAGCGCAGGGATATCGCGCTCCTCGGCGTAGTTGGCCAAGTCCAGCTGCGCCAGGCGCTCTCGCGCACCGGCTTCCCCGGGCGTCCAGTGCTCGGCCAGGGATGCGGCCCACGCTGGCTCGGTGGGCTTGGGCCAAGAGCACGCAATGCTTGCCGACGCCCCCATCTCCGGCACCCCCTCCGGCTCATCGCCTGCCACTTGGGAGGACGCGGCCTTGGAGAAGGGGGTAAAGACTTTATAGGGCTGGCCCTGGCCATTGGTAACCTCCCAGGGCTCTACCAAGGTAAAACCGGGCGCGGAGGTGGCGGTAATGCCTCGAGCGGTCAAGGTTTCCTTGACGGCGGCATCGACCTCGCGCAGCGGGCCGTGGTAGCGGCGCGTCCACGTGACGGTAGTGGCGCCGAGTTCGGCGGCTAGGCGGGGGATTTCCACGCGGGCATCACCGGCGACGCGAAGGAGCTCCACGCCGTGCTCGGCGAGGTCGTGTGCAAGGGCATAAAGGGAGCGCTCGCGCCACCACGTGGTGGCGCCGCCCAATGGGCGGGTACCCGGATAGGCCGGCTCGTCGAGCACGACGGCGACCAAGGGAACGCCTGCAAGCGAGGCGGCTTCGGCCGCGCGGCGAAGGGCCTGGTTATCGTGTAGGCGCAGGTCATCGCGAAACCACATCAGGCAGGTCATGTCGGCTATCCTACGCGGCGAAAACGGGGATTTGGAGAAACCGTGGGTGGGAAGGTAGTGTTTTCCACGAAGTTTGAACGGCCGCTTCAGGCCGAGTCAAAGTTCACCGAAGACCGTTGGTCATCCATTTGGATCGAAGGTTCTCCATCCTAGGAGGCGGCCCACGCAGGAGACACTTTGCGATTATTCGCGGCATTCTCTTATGTCGCGCGCCCTGTGCTCTTGCACGGGGCTTTTGTTATTTCGGGTAACCGAAATAAGGAAGGTCCCGGCGGAATAATAAAAGAGATGTTTTGGAAGGAGGCGAGAGACAATGGCAAACCCAAAGAACACTGCAGACCTGGCAGAGCTGAAGGAGAAGCTGGCTGGCGCTAACTCTGTTGTATTGACCGAGTACCGCGGCCTGACCGTATCCCAGCTGCAGGAGCTGCGTAACGATCTGGGATTTGACGTTGAATACTCCGTCGCCAAGAACACCCTTTTCAAGATCGCTGCCAAGGAAGCTGGCATCGAAGGTCTTGATGATTTGCTGACTGGCCCGACCGCAATTGCGTTCATCAAGGGTGAGGCAGTGGATGCTGCGAAGGTCATCACCAAGTTCGCTGATGACAACAAGGCACTCATCATCAAGGGTGGCTACATGGACGGCAACGCACTGTCTGCCGACCAGGTTGAGGCCATCGCCAAGCTGGACAACCGCGAGACCACCCTCGCAAAGCTGGCTGGCGCTATGAAGGGTTCTATGGCGAAGGCAGCCGCTCTCTTCAACGTTCCTGCAACCAAGGCTGTACGTACCGTCGCAGCCCTGCAGGACAAGAAGGAAGCAGAAGCTTAAGTCGTCACAAAAGACGCACAATTACAACACCGTGCGCGTTGCCTAATGTAGGTGCAGCGCTCACACAACACAGAAAGGACTTGCCATCATGGCTAAGCTCACCAAGGACGAGCTCATTGAAGCTTTCAAGGAAATGACACTCATCGAACTGTCCGAGTTCGTTAAGGAATTTGAAGAGGTATTCGACGTTGAGGCTGCTGCTCCGGTTGCTGCTGTTGCAGCTGGCGCTCCGGCTGAGGGCGGCGCTGGTGCCGCTGAGGAGAAGACCGAGTTCGACGTCGTTCTGACCGACGCTGGCGCTAAGAAGATTGGCGTTATTAAGGCTGTCCGCGAGATCGTCTCCGGCCTGGGCCTGAAGGAAGCTAAGGAAATGGTCGAGGGTGCTCCTAAGGCTATCCTCGAGGGCGCTTCCAAGGACGACGCTGAGGCTGCTAAGACCAAGCTGGAAGAGGCTGGCGCTTCCGTCGAGCTCAAGTAATTTCACTGAGCTTTCCGCTTTTAAATCCCCACTTCTACCGCTGCACGCGGTGGGAGCTGGGGATTTCCTCGTTTTGTGTTTGCGAGCGTAGTGCGTGGAGTGCAGCAATGGCCAATAGTGTCAAAGTATGACACCATGGCGTTGTGGAGTTTAGGAGGGATAGCTTAGAGCGCTTTCACACAGATGGTAAGGCGCCAAAGTATGTACCTCCTGAACTGCGGAAGATCCTGCGCCGCAAACTCATCATGATTGACCGGTCCGTTTCCCTAGCTGATTTAAGGATTCCACCAGCAAATCGTTTGGAGAGGCTGAAAGGGCAATGGGACGGATTTTATTCCATCCGCGTTAACGCGCAGTGGAGAGTAGTCTTTCGATGGACAGGGAAAGGAGCTGTGGACGTTGACTTCATCGATTATCACAAATGAGGGAGAGGAAGCTTCGGATATCATATCCGTTCCACACCCTGGGGAGGTTCTGCGCGAGGAGTTTCTGGAGCCGCTCGGACTTACTCAATACCGCTTAGCCAGGGATATTTTTAGCTCCAAATCCCAAATTTCAAAGCTGGTCCGTGGACGCATTGGGATTAGTGCGGAAATGGCGCTTCGTCTCTCTGCCTATTTTGGCAATTCGGCGGAGTTTTGGCTGGGACTGCAGGAAGAGTTTGATCTTTGGTGCGCGCGCCAAACCACGGATACTAGCAGTATCGTTGCTTGGAATAAGCACACTGCTTAGAAATCAATCCGGCACGGCGGGGTGGCCTGTAGAAACCAGGAATTTCCGCCAAGGGCTGTAGAATTAGCCCCCATGCTGCCCAAGTCCCGCATTTTTTCCGTCCTGCTCCTAGGCTTCGGTGTCGCGTTGATCGCCGCTGGTGTTGTGGCGCCGGCATTTTTGGATTTTTCCCCGCGGCTGCCGCTGAACCTGAAAAACAGCACCTGGACATTGCACGATGATTCCGCGGATTCCCAGCAATTGTCCAAGGATGGTTCCACGCCGTATTCAGGCCCCATGACTTACCAGATCAACATGGATATCCAAGAGCCCTCGGACGAAGAGAAGGCTACCGTGCGCATCGGTGAGACGCGTATGCGCGGCGAGGGCGAAGGCTTAAACGACTTGAGCCAGGCCCAGGTGTGGACCTACCCGGTGGACCGCCTGAGTGGTGAAGCTATGGGGGAGGCCTCGTTGAGCCATACGCTCGCGACTCCATCAGACACGGTGACCATAGACGGCTACTGGCTCAAGTTCCCCGCGGATGCCGAAAAGACCAATTATCCAGTCTTTGACCCGACGCTGCGCAAGGCCGTCGATGCAGTCTTTGAAGAAGAAACCACGATGGATGGCCGTACGGTCTACCGTTATCACCAAGAAATTGAGCCGACGAACGTAGCGCAGCTTTATGCAGCCGATGGGAATACCACCAGCCTGCCCAAGGAGGGCGGCGGCGAGGAACAGGGGTATTTGACCCACTCCGGGAACCGTGACTTCTATGTAGACCAACAAACCGGACTCGTGGTGGGTATGGATGTAGACATCGATGACTACTACGCAGACCGCGAAGGTGTGGGCCGCGTGCGTGCCTTCGTCTTTGATGGTTCTACCTCCGAAGAGGACCAAAAAGAGCTGCTGAAGGAAGCCGCAGAATTCCCGCGCGATCGCGTGGCGGAGATTGTCCGCTGGATAGTCATTGGGGTAGGCGCGCTGCTTGCATTACTAGGAATCATCGGTGCGCTGGGTTTATTTGGCGGAAAGAATAAGCATGCCCGCCGGCGTGGCCACCACGCGCACAACGGTGGAAGCGCGGTGCCGGTGAGCCGCTAAAAGAGCAGCTAGGAGCCTCAATCGCCGGCAGGGTTGCGGTATAGAGAGATTTTAGTGGTAGGGTGCTCACTGGTTGTCGCGCACATAGTCGTGGCATGGACGCGTTAGCGCCGCGGCGAGCACGAGCTTGCCCCTAGCGTGGTAGCGACACGCCCCAATTGTGGTGTGTCTTTACATGACAGGTCTTTTCCTATAAGCTATTTCGTTGCGCTGGAATCTGGATCTTCGGTGCACATTTAGCCTTTCAGGCCGGTGATGGCAAAACCGACTTGACAAGGTGATTTTGTGCATTCTGAACCCAGACACTCCACAGCAGACCGAATGCTAGAATTACCAGCGGTTTTGCGGCTCGTCGGCCAGGGCGAGCAGGCAATCCGCGTGAGGTGCTGGAAGGACCCATCTTGGCAGTCTCCCGCCAGACCAAGTCAGTGGCCAATATCCCCGGAGCCCCGAAGCGATACTCGTTTGCAAAAATTAGCGAGCCCATCGCCCTGCCGGGTCTCCTTGACGTACAACTTGATTCTTTTGCTTGGCTCGTCGGCTCGCCGGAATGGCGCGAGCGCGAGCAGGCTGCGCGTGGCGACGATGCCCGCGTAACGAGCGGCCTCGAGGACATCCTCGAAGAGCTCTCGCCGATTGAGGACTACTCGGGCAATATGTCCCTGTCCTTGTCGGAGCCGCGCTTTGAACCGGTGAAAAACACCGTGGATGAGTGCAAGGAAAAGGACATCAACTACTCCGCGCCGCTGTACGTGACCGCAGAGTTTATCAATAACGACACCCAAGAGATTAAGTCGCAGACCGTTTTCATCGGCGATTTCCCGATGATGACGGATATGGGCACGTTCATCGTGAACGGTACCGAGCGCGTCGTCGTCTCTCAGCTGGTGCGCTCCCCGGGCGTGTACTTCGATCGCTCGATCGATAAGTCCACCGAGCGTCCGCTGCACTCCGTGAAGGTTATTCCTTCCCGCGGTGCGTGGTTGGAGTTCGACGTCGACAAGCGCGATACCGTCGGCGTGCGCATTGACCGCAAGCGCCGCCAGCCGGTTACCGTGCTGCTTAAGGCACTGGGCTGGAGCGAGGAGCAGATCAAGGATCGCTTCGGCTTTTCCGAGCTTATGATGTCCACCCTGGAATCTGATGGCGTGGCAAATACCGATGAGGCATTGCTGGAGATTTACCGTAAGCAGCGCCCAGGCGAGCAGCCAACCCGTGAATTGGCACAGTCCTTGCTGGATAACTCCTTCTTCCGTGCGAAGCGTTACGACCTGGCAAAGGTCGGCCGCTATAAGGTCAACCGCAAGCTGGGCCTGGGCGGCGACCACGATGGTCTGATGACCCTGACCGAGGAAGACATTGCCGTCACCCTCGAGTACCTGGTCCGCCTGCACGTAGGCGAGCGCGAGATGAAGGCGCCAAACGGCGAGATGATCTCCTTGCACACGGATGACATCGACCACTTTGGTAACCGCCGCCTGCGCACCGTAGGTGAGCTCATCCAGAATCAGGTCCGCGTGGGCCTGTCCCGCATGGAGCGCGTTGTGCGCGAGCGCATGACCACCCAGGACGCGGAGTCCATCACTCCGACCTCCCTGATTAACGTGCGCCCGGTCTCTGCTGCTATCCGCGAGTTCTTCGGCACCTCGCAGCTGTCCCAGTTCATGGACCACAACAACTCGCTGTCCGGCCTGACCCACAAGCGCCGCCTGTCCGCGCTGGGCCCGGGCGGTCTGTCCCGGGAGCGCGCCGGCATTGAGGTGCGAGACGTTCACGCTTCTCACTACGGCCGCATGTGCCCGATTGAGACTCCTGAGGGTCCGAACATTGGCCTGATTGGCGCGCTGGCTTCCTATGCCCGCGTGAATGCCTTTGGCTTTATTGAGACCCCGTACCGCAAGGTTGTGGACGGCAAGATTACCGACCAGGTGGAGTACCTCACCGCCGATGAAGAGGATCGCTTTGCTATTGCTCAGGCTGAGGTTGAGCAGGATGCAGAAGGCAACCTCACCGGCGAGCGTATTGAGGTCCGTCTGAAGGACGGCGATATCGGACTTACCGATGCCTCTGGTGTGGACTACGTTGACGTGTCCCCGCGCCAGATGGTGTCCGTGGGTACCGCCATGATTCCGTTCTTGGAGCACGACGATGCTAACCGTGCCCTGATGGGTGCGAACATGCAGAAGCAGGCCGTGCCGCTGGTTCGCTCCGAGGCTCCGCTGGTAGGTACCGGCATGGAGCAGCGCGCTGCTTATGACGCTGGCGACGTTGTTATCACCCCGAAGGCCGGTGTGGTAGAAAACGTCACCGCTGATGTCATCACCATCATGGATGATGAGGGCCAGCGCGATACCTACATCCTGCGTAAGTTCGAGCGCACTAACCAGGGCACCAACTACAACCAGACCCCGCTGGTTTCTATGGGCGAGCGCGTAGAGGCCGGCCAGGTTCTGGCCGATGGTCCTGGTACCCACAATGGTGAGATGTCCCTCGGCCGCAACCTGCTGGTTGCCTTCATGCCGTGGGAAGGCCACAACTACGAGGACGCCATCATCCTCAACCAGCGCATCGTGGAAGAGGATATCTTGACCTCCGTCCACATCGAGGAGCACGAAATCGATGCTCGCGATACCAAGCTGGGCGCTGAGGAAATCACCCGCGAAATTCCGAACGTTTCGGAAGACGTCTTGAGCGATTTGGACGAGCGCGGCATCATCCGCATCGGTGCGGACGTCCGCGCCGGTGACATCCTGGTGGGTAAGGTCACCCCTAAGGGCGAGACCGAGCTGACCCCGGAGGAGCGCCTGCTGCGCGCCATCTTCGGTGAGAAGGCCCGTGAGGTTCGCGATACCTCCATGAAGGTGCCGCACGGTGAGGTAGGCAAGGTCATTGGCGTTGCCCGCTTCTCCCGCGATGATGATGACGATCTGGCCCCTGGCGTCAACGAGATGATTCGCGTCTACGTGGCCCAGAAGCGCAAGATCCAGGACGGCGATAAGATGGCCGGCCGCCACGGCAACAAGGGTGTTGTGGGCAAGATTCTGCCGCCAGAGGATATGCCGTTCATGGAAGACGGCACCCCGGTAGACATCCTGCTGAACACCCACGGTGTGCCACGTCGTATGAACATCGGCCAGGTCCTCGAGGTTCACCTGGGCTGGTTGGCACACGCCGGCTGGAAGGTTGACACCGAGGATCCGAAGAACGCCGAGCTGCTCAAGACCCTGCCGGAGGAGCTCTATGACGTTCCTGCGGATTCCTTGACCGCGACCCCGGTCTTCGACGGTGCTACCAATCACGAGATCGAGCGCCTGCTGGCTTCCTCCCGTCCTAACCGCGACGGCGATGTGCTGGTGGATGAGCACGGCAAGGCCACGCTTTTCGACGGCCGCTCGGGCGAACCGTACAAGTACCCAATTTCGGTTGGCTACATGTACATGCTCAAGCTGCACCACTTGGTCGATGAGAAGATTCACGCCCGTTCCACCGGTCCTTACTCCATGATTACCCAGCAGCCGCTGGGTGGTAAGGCCCAGTTCGGTGGCCAGCGCTTCGGCGAGATGGAGGTGTGGGCAATGCAGGCATACGGCGCTGCCTACACCCTGCAGGAGCTGCTGACCATCAAGTCCGATGACGTCGTCGGCCGCGTGAAGGTCTACGAAGCCATTGTTAAGGGCGACAATATTCCAGATCCGGGCATCCCTGAGTCCTTCAAGGTGTTGCTCAAGGAGCTGCAGTCCCTGTGCTTGAACGTGGAAGTTCTTTCCACCGACGGCACGCCGATGGAGCTGTCTGGCTCTGATGACGATGACATGGATAGCCCATCGCTTGGCATTAACCTGTCCCGCGATGAGGGTTCTTCCGCTGACATCGCCTAATTAGTTTCTTGGTCCACCACGGGGTAAGTCCCCGTGGTAGGGCATAAACGTTTCATTCATACAAAGCCATCAATTCCTCGACAACGAGGATGAAAGGGAGACATTACGTGTTTGACGTAAATCTCTTCGACGAGCTCCGCATCGGTCTGGCCACCGCAGACGATATTCGTCGCTGGTCCAAGGGCGAGGTCAAAAAGCCTGAGACCATTAACTACCGCACTCTGAAGCCGGAGAAGGACGGCCTCTTCTGTGAGCGCATCTTCGGCCCCACCCGTGACTGGGAGTGCGCTTGTGGTAAGTACAAGCGCGTCCGCTACAAGGGCATCATCTGTGAGCGCTGTGGCGTTGAGGTCACCAAGTCCAAGGTTCGCCGTGAGCGCATGGGCCACATTGAGCTGGCCGCTCCGGTAACCCACATCTGGTACTTCAAGGGCGTTCCTTCCCGCTTGGGCTACCTGCTGGACTTGGCTCCGAAGGATCTCGAGCGCATCATTTACTTCGCCGCCAATATCATCACCTCCGTGGATGAAGAGGCTCGCCACAACGACCAGTCCACCCTGGAAGCAGAAATGCTCCTGGAGAAGAAGGACGTTGAGGACGATACCGAGTCCGAGATCGCAGAACGCGCCTCCAAGCTGGAGTCTGACCTGGCTGAGCTGGAAGCAGCCGGTGCCAAGGCCGATGCCCGTAAGAAGGTAAAGAACGCTGCCGATAAGGAAATGCAGCACATCCGCGAGCGTGGCGAGCGCGAAATCGCCCGCCTGGATGAAATCTGGAATACCTTCATCAAGCTGGCTCCAAAGCAGATGATCATCGATGAGACCATCTACGAAGAGCTGGTTGACCGCTACGAGGATTACTTCACCGGCGGCATGGGCGCAGAAGCTATCCAGACCCTGGTCCGCAACTTCGACCTCGAGGCTGAGGCCGAGGAGCTGCGCGAGATCATCAACAACGGCAAGGGCCAGAAGAAGATGCGTGCTCTCAAGCGCCTGAAGGTCGTTGCTGCCTTCCTGCGCTCCGGCAACGATCCGGCCGGCATGGTGTTGGATGCCATCCCGGTTATCCCGCCAGAGCTGCGCCCAATGGTGCAGCTGGACGGTGGCCGCTTTGCTACCTCCGACCTGAATGACCTCTACCGCCGCGTGATCAACCGCAATAACCGTTTGAAGCGCATGATCGACCTGGGCGCTCCAGAGATCATCGTGAACAACGAGAAGCGCATGCTGCAGGAGTCTGTGGACGCGCTCTTCGATAACGGCCGCCGCGGCCGTCCGGTTACCGGCCCGGGCAACCGTCCGCTGAAGTCTCTGTCTGACTTGCTCAAGGGCAAGCAGGGCCGTTTCCGCCAGAACTTGCTGGGTAAGCGCGTGGACTACTCCGGCCGTTCCGTTATTATTGTCGGCCCGCAGCTGAAGCTGCACGAGTGTGGTCTGCCGAAGCTCATGGCGCTCGAGCTATTCAAGCCGTTCGTCATGAAGCGCTTGGTAGAAAACGACTATGCCCAGAACATCAAGTCCGCCAAGCGCATGGTTGAGCGCCAGCGCCCAGAGGTGTGGGACGTGCTGGAGCAGGCCATTTCTGAGCACCCTGTGATGCTCAACCGTGCACCTACGCTGCACCGCCTGGGCATTCAGGCCTTCGAGCCGAAGCTGGTTGAGGGTAAGGCTATTCAGCTGCACCCGCTGGCTTGTGAGGCGTTCAACGCCGACTTCGACGGTGACCAGATGGCAGTCCACCTGCCGCTGTCCGCTGAGGCACAGGCTGAGGCCCGCGTCTTGATGCTGGCGTCCAATAACATTCTGTCCCCGGCATCCGGTAAGCCACTGGCTATGCCGCGTCTGGATATGGTTACCGGCCTGTACTACCTGACGATGGACAAGTCCGAGGACGAGATCGGTGGCAACGGCCGCTTCCGCGAGGCAGAAGAGGACAAGCCAGCAACCGGCGTTTACTCCTCCTACGCCGAGGCCCTCATGGCCTATGACCGCGGCACCGTTGGCCTGCAGGCCCCGATCAAGGTCCGCATCGATCACCTTCGCCCGCCGAAGGAGATCGAGGAGGAGCAGTTCCCGGATGGCTGGACCAAGGGCCAGGCATGGATGGGCTACACCACCATTGGCCGCGTCATGTTCAACGAGTTGTTGCCATGGAACTACCCGTACCTCGAGGGCATCATGGTCCGTAAGGGCGGCGGCTCTGGCAACAAGGTCCTCATCGGTGACGTGGTTAATGACTTGGCCAATAAGTACCCGATGATCACCGTGGCTCAGGTGCTGGACAACATGAAGGATGCCGGCTTCTACTGGGCAACCCGTTCCGGCGTGACCATCACCATGTCTGACGTTCTGGTTCTGCCGAATAAGACCGAGATCCTTGAGTCTTATGAGAAGGAAGCAGAGCGCATCGAGCGTAAGTACTGGGAGCAGGGTGCTCTGACCGAGCGTGAGCGCTACGATCGCCTGGTTGAGCTGTGGAAGGACGCTACCGATACCGTCGGTGAGGCCGTCGAGAACATGTACCCGGACCACAACCCGATTCCGATGATTGTGAAGTCTGGTGCGGCCGGTAACATGCGTCAGATCTGGACGCTGGCCGGTATGAAGGGCATGGTTGTGAACTCGCACGGTGATTACATCACCCGTCCGATTAAGACCTCCTTCCGTGAAGGCCTGTCCGTGCTGGAGTACTTCAACAACTCCCACGGTTCCCGTAAGGGTCTGGCCGATACCGCGCTGCGTACCGCTGACTCCGGCTACCTCACCCGTCGTCTGGTGGACGTGGCCCAGGACGTCATCGTCCGCGAAGAGGACTGTGGCACCCGCCAGGGCGTTCGCGTCCCCATCGGCGAGGTTTCCGGCGACAAGGTGGTTCTCTCCGAGCTGTGGGAGACCTCCGCATCCGGCCGCGTTCTCGCGACCGATGTCAAGGACGACAATGGCGAGGTCGTGGCCGAGGCCGGCTCCGACCTCACCGAGGAACTCACCCAGAAGCTGTTGGACGCCAAGGTTACTGAGGTCAAGGTTCGCTCCGTGCTGACCTGCCAGACCCCGGCTGGCGTGTGTGCCAAGTGCTACGGCAAGTCCATGGCTTCCGGCCAGCTGGTCGATATCGGCGAGGCCGTCGGCATCGTGGCGGCACAGTCCATTGGTGAGCCGGGCACCCAGCTGACCATGCGTACGTTCCACCAGGGTGGTGTCGGTGGCGATATTACCGGCGGTCTCCCGCGTGTTCAGGAGCTTTTCGAGGCCCGTAACCCGAAGAACCGCGCTCCTATCGCTTCCGTTGACGGCACCGTATCCCTGTCCGATGAGGGCAACTTCTGGACCCTGACCATCACCCCGGATGACGGTTCTGATGATGTGGTCTATGAGAAGCTCTCCAAGCGTCAGGGCCTGGCTCAGGTCCGTCGCCCGATGGAGTCCAACCCGGATGCGATGATCGAGCGTTCCCTCAAGGACGGCGACCACGTCGAGACCGGTGACCGCCTGATGCGCGGTGCGGCTGACCCACACGACGTGCTCGAGGTCCTCGGCCGCCGTGGCGTGGAGCAGCACCTCATCAACGAGGTGCAGGCTGTGTACCGTACCCAGGGTGTGGCTATCCACGATAAGCACATCGAGATCATCATCCGCCAGATGCTGCGCCGCGGTACCGTCATTGATGCGGGTACTACGGACTTGTTGCCGGGTAACCTTATCGACCTTTCTGAGGCTAAGCAGCTCAATGCTGCTCAGGTTGCAGAAGGTGGCGAGCCGGCTCAGCTGCGCTCGGAGATCATGGGTATTACCAAGGCTTCCTTGGCTACCGAGTCCTGGCTGTCCGCTGCATCCTTCCAGGAGACCACTCGCGTGCTTACCGACGCTGCTATTAACAAGCGCTCCGATAAGCTCATCGGTCTCAAGGAGAACGTGATTATCGGTAAGCTCATCCCGGCCGGTACCGGTATTTCCCGCTACCGCAATATTTCCGTCAAGCCGACCGAGGCTGCGCGCAACGCTGCATACTCGATTCCGACTTACGGCGATTCCATCTATGGCGATGACGGCTTCGGTGAGTTCACCGGTGCCTCCGTGCCGCTGGATGAGGACTTCACTTTCTAGGGTGCAGCTGAATCTGCGTTAACGCGGGATATTGATGGCCCCGCCTTTCTGAATGACAGGAAGGCGGGGCTGTTTCCATGTTTAGGGCGTACCGCTAAACTGCTCTGCTAGTATGAATGCAGCTTTTGGCAAGGCGCCTTTAGGGGAGCGCTGCCTAAGTAGTTGAAAAATGCACACATCACGGGTGCTGGTCAGCTGCCATTGTGTAGCCGAGACTGGCTGAGATGCCGCCACATGCGCGGTGAACCGTAGAACCTGATCCGGATAATGCCGGCGAGAGGGAGGAAAATTATGTCTACTACACGTGCGTCCGCTGCCCCGAAGCGCAGTTTGAATTGGCGCGTGGTCGATATCGTGGTTGCATCTGTTCTGGGTGTAGCTTGCGGCTTCGTATTCTTGGGTTGGAACGCAGTGGGCTATGCCTGGTTCCAAGGTATGGATGCTATTACCCCGGGTTTGGGCGGTATAGCCACCGGCATTTGGCTCATTGGTGGCGTGCTGGGTGGCCTTATCATCCGCAAGCCAGGTGCAGCTGTATACGTTGAGGTCCTAGCGGCCACTGTGTCCGCAGTGCTGGGTTCCCAGTGGGGCATTGAAACCCTGTATTCCGGCTTGGCACAAGGGCTAGGCGTGGAAATCATCCTGGCTATCTTCCTGTACCGCAGGTTTGGCTTTGGAGTTTCGGTATTAGCCGGCATGGCGGCTGGCTGGGGTGCTTTTATTCTCGAGCTATTCCTTTCCGGTAACTTGGCTCGCTCCTTCGAGTTCCAAATGATTTATTTGGTTACGCTGACTATCTCCGGTGCGATCCTCGCCGGTGCTTTGGGCTTTTTCGTGGTGAAGGCGCTAGCGAAGACAGGCGCTTTGGATCGTTTCGCCGCAGGCCGCGAACAGCGCGCTTAGGGCGTATTGGCACTGTGACTGACTTTTCCACTCTGGCGGGAAGGTCCACAAAAATTACCGCCCGCGGTTTTGGCTGGACGCATGCCGGGCGCACCCAGCCAGCGTTAGCTGATATTGACCTGGTTATTGAACCGGGCGAGCGGGTATTGCTTTGCGGCGACTCTGGATCCGGAAAATCCACCTTCCTAGCTGCTATAGCCGGGGTACTGGGTTCCGATGAAGAGGGAACCCGCACCGGAGAGATCCTCTTGGAAGATTCCACTGGCGCAGTGGAAGAACCGGGACATTCCATTCCCGTAGGGCTGGTATTACAAGACCCGGATTCGCAGGTTATCTCAGCTCGGGTGGGAGACGATATTGCCTTCGGCTGCGAGAACCTAGCGTATCCGAGGGAAGAGATTTGGCGCCGCGTAGCCGCGGCCAAGGATCTGGTCGGCCCGTTCGTGGATATGGATTTTCCCACCGAGCGCCTGTCTGGTGGGCAAAAGCAACGCCTTGCTTTAGCGGGTGTAATCGCTATGGGTGCCGGTGTGGTGCTGCTTGATGAGCCCACAGCCAATCTTGACCCTGCCGGCGCCCGCGATGTGGTTCGGGCCGTTTCTGCAATGGTAGAAGAGACTGGGGCTACCCTTGTGGTGGTAGAACACCAGCATACGGCGTGGGAAGGATTGCTTGACCGTGCCGTGGAAATTGCGCATGGGCGCATCGTGGCCGATGGTCCCTTTGAGCAGATAGCACGACGCCGCCGTGTCGAAGAGCTCCCGCAGGCGCGCGAGTTGGGTGATGGCGCAGCTAGGGAAGGAGACGCTGCGCTCTGGAGTAAGGATTTGGTTACTCGCTTCGGCCCACCGCGCACGATTTCTCTGCCGGCGGGCGCTTCGACTGTGATTACAGGTCCTAATGGTGCAGGAAAATCGACATGGTTGATGACCATGGCGGGCTTGCTGCCGGCCATCTCCGGCGAGATCGGAGTGGCAGACTATGTGCGCCGTGGCGTGAAGGGGCCACCGATTCGGTGGGAGTCTCGAGAGCTGGCAGACCGCATTGGATTCGTATTCCAAAACCCGGAGCACCAGTTCGTTTCGCGCACCGTAGCGGAAGAGCTGCGCGTCGCGCCAAAGGTCATGCGAGTAAAACCGCCAGAAGAGCGCATAGCCCAATTGGTGGATTCCCTGCGCCTGGAGCACCTTTTGGAGGCTAATCCCTTCACGCTTTCGGGAGGCGAGAAGCGCCGCCTTTCGGTAGCTACTGCGTTGGTAACGTCACCTGAGGTAGTACTTCTTGACGAGCCTACTTTTGGACAAGATCCGCAAACCTTTGTGGAGCTGGTGCGCTTGCTACGCGAGCTTGCCGATGGTGGTACCACCGTTGCCTCCATCACCCACGATCCTTTGTTTATCCAGGCTCTAGGGGATCATCATGTGGAGGTGGATAGTGCCTAACCTTTTGCGCGAAGCCAATCCGCTGACACGAGTGTTTATGATGTTTATCTGGGTCACTCCCATTTTGGCATCTATTGACTGGGTTTCGGCAGCGGTATCATTGGCGCTCACCCTGATTTTCGCCCCGTTATGTGGGGTATCGTGGGCGAGGGTCTTTAAAGCCGGGTGGTTCCTTTTCTTGGTTGCCCCGATTTCCGGCGTTTCCATGCTGCTTTATGGTGAGCCCAGCGGCACCGAATACTTCCACTGGTGGCTTATTCATGTCACTGAAAATTCCCTCACCCTGGCAATCGCTATTACGCTGCGCGTCTTCGCCGTGGCTTTGCCCATGGTGGTGCTCGCCCGTGATATCGACCCTACGGAGCTGGGTGATGCTCTCTCGCAGATCCTGAAGCTACCATCGCGCTTTGTCATTGGTGCAGTGGCCGGTGTGCGCATGATGACGCTCTTTCAATCCGATTGGCAGTCGCTGGGGATGGCGCGCAGGGCGAGGGGGCTGACCGACGTCGGCAAGCTGAAGCACCTGCTTACTATGTCCTTCGGGCTATTGGTCATCGCGCTGCGCCGCGGTGGCAAGCTGGCGACGGCCATGGAGGCGCGCGGATTTGGGCGCACCCCACCCGGAGGAGGGGCACGTACGTGGGCGCGTCCCTCCCGGCTGCACGCCCGCGATGGGTGGATTATGGCCATAGGTACTGTCCTCGCTTTTGTACCGGTGGTAGTTTCGGTACTCACTGGGGCCTGGAGATTCTTCGGCCTATAAACCGCGAAAGCAGTGATTGAGCGACCATGGACTTTGATAGCCAACAAGAGCGCCTTTTAGAGGACGTCGTCAAGCTGGCGGCAGCCAGAAAGCGTGCCTTCAAGCCAGTGACCGTGCTTATCGACGGCCCTTCGGGTGCCGGAAAAACCTGGACTTCCGCCGCGCTGGCCGAGCGCACCAACTGGCGCGTGGTACACCTCGATGAGTTCTACCCCGGCTGGCACGGCCTAGACAAGGGCTCTGACATGGTGGCAGAACAGGTATTGCGCACCATGAATCCCGGCTATTGGCGCTGGGATTGGGAGGCGGACAGCCCTGGAGACTGGGCTAGCCTCGACGTGCGCGATGATCTCATCGTGGAAGGGGTCGGCTCCGTAACCCCGGCCAATATCGCAGCCGCAAAGGAGAGGGGAACGGTAGTTAGCGTGCTTATCGACGGCCCCCGAGACCAACGCCGCGAACGCGCCATCGCCCGCGAGCCCGACTACGAGCAGTGGTTTGAAACCTGGGAAGCACAGGAAAAGGACTACTTTGCCACCAAGGCTGCTGAGGCTGATTTAGTTTGGGAATGGTCCTAGTAGGAAGAAGGTGCCGTTCGCGTTTTGTATAAAGCGTGATCGGTTTGCTAGTCTAAACGGCAGTTCACTATGCGTGCCTTGCTGGCGCGCGGTGAAGAGTCTGATCCTTAACAAGGCACCGACCTTGGGAAGAGTTCTGGACATGCGGCAGCGCCCCGGGAAAGAGCGTCCATTTTTGCATGTTTGGTTCTTTTCCTTCGGTATTGGTGCAATTCGACAGAAAGACTGTTAAATGCCAACTATTCAGCAGCTGGTCCGCAAGGGCCGCCACGATAAGCGTAAAGAGGTTTCCACCGCTGCGCTGAAGGGGTCCCCGCAGCGTCGCGGTGTATGCACCCGCGTGTACACCACCACTCCTAAGAAGCCGAACTCCGCACTGCGTAAGGTTGCTCGTGTTCGCCTGACCACCGGTATTGAGGTTTCCGCCTACATTCCGGGCGAGGGCCACAACCTGCAGGAGCACTCCATGGTCCTCGTTCGCGGCGGCCGTGTGAAGGACCTTCCTGGTGTTCGTTACAAGATCATCCGCGGCGCTCTGGATACCCAGGGTGTCAAGGACCGTAAGCAGGCACGTTCCCGTTACGGCGCAAAGAAGGGACAGTAATAAACAATGCGTAAGAATGCTGCTCCGAAGCGTCCTGTAGTCAAGGACCCGGTATACAACTCCGAGCAGGTAACCATGCTCGTCAACAAGATCCTCCAGGACGGCAAGAAGTCCACCGCAGAGCGTATCGTCTATGGCGCTCTCGAGGCTTGCCGCGAGAAGACCGGTACCGATCCGGTTGGCACCCTGGAGAAGGCACTGGGCAATATCCGCCCAGACCTTGAGGTTCGCTCCCGCCGTGTCGGTGGCGCTACCTACCAGGTGCCGGTTGAGGTTCGCCCTGACCGTGCAAACACCCTGGCACTGCGCTGGATGGTGACCTTCACCCGCCAGCGTCGCGAGAACTCCATGATTGAGCGTCTCGCAAACGAGATTCTGGATGCCTCCAACGGCCTCGGCGCTTCCGTTAAGCGTCGTGAGGATACTCACAAGATGGCTGAGGCTAACCGCGCCTTCGCCCACTACCGCTGGTAATTTCAGCACTCATTTCAATGGCCCAAGCAACGAGAAGAAAGTTTCGCGCTGGCTGTCGGCAGGTTTTCTCCGGCGGCGACACAAAACTACATATCTCTTGCTTGGGCCATTTTTTGCCCTAATGGGTGTGATTTCTGGGCAGCATGCCTGCCCAGTCCAGCGACATCGTGGAGTGTCCAGTACACTGAAGCGATGGAAGTCTAGGCGCATGCGTGCACCTAGGACGGCCAATAGTGGCAAAAATTAAAAGACCTTATCCATGCAGGCGTCATAGCCAGAAACCTGGTCACGGCGTCGACGACTATTAAGTTGGGGTATAAACGTGGCACAAGAAGTGCTTAAGGACCTGAACAAGGTCCGCAACATCGGCATCATGGCCCACATCGATGCTGGTAAGACGACGACCACCGAGCGTATTCTCTTCTACACCGGTATCAACCGTAAGGTGGGCGAGACCCACGACGGTGCGTCCACCACTGACTGGATGGAGCAGGAGAAGGAGCGCGGCATCACCATTACCTCCGCTGCCGTGACCTGCTTCTGGGATAACAACCAGATCAATATCATCGACACCCCGGGTCACGTTGACTTCACCGTTGAGGTTGAGCGTTCCCTGCGTGTTCTCGACGGCGCCGTCGCAGTCTTCGACGGCAAGGAAGGCGTTGAGCCGCAGTCCGAGCAGGTGTGGCGTCAGGCTGCTAAGTACGACGTTCCGCGTATCTGCTTCGTTAACAAGATGGACAAGCTGGGCGCTGACTTCTACTTCACCGTTCAGACCATCATTGACCGCTTGGGCGCTAAGCCGCTGGTTATGCAGCTGCCTATCGGCGCTGAGGATGACTTCGACGGCGTTGTCGACCTGCTGAATATGCAGGCAATCACCTGGCGTGGCAAGGTCGAGACCGGCGCTGAGCCTACCTACGAGGAAATCCCAGAGGACCTCAAGGACAAGGCGGAAGAATACCGCGAGAAGCTGGTTGAGACCGTTGCTGAGTCCGACGAAGAACTCATGGAGAAGTACTTCGGCGGCGAGGAGCTGACCATTGACGAGCTCAAGGCCGGCATCCGTAAGCTCACCATCAACTCCGAGGTCTACCCAGTTTACTGCGGTACCGCCTACCGCAACAAGGGCGTGCAGCCACTGCTCGACGCTGTGGTTGACTTCCTGCCAAGCCCGCTGGACGTCGGCGAGGTTATCGGCCACGAGGTAGGAAACGAGGACAAGGAGCTTACCCGTAAGCCTTCCGTTGAGTCCCCGTTCTCCGCACTGGCATTCAAGATTGCTGCTCACCCATTCTTTGGCCAGCTCACCTTCACCCGCGTCTACTCCGGCCAGGTCACCCCGGGTACCGAGGTTATGAACTCCACCAAGGGTAAGAAGGAGCGCATCGGTAAGCTCTTCCAGATGCACGCCAACAAGGAAAACCCTGTTGAGCAGGCAGACGCCGGTAACATTTATGCTGTTATCGGTCTGAAAGAGACCACCACCGGTGACACCCTGTGTGACAAGGATAACCAGATCATCCTCGAGTCCATGGACTTCCCGGATCCGGTTATCAAGGTTTCCATCGAGCCGAAGACCAAGGCTGACCAGGAGAAGCTGGGTACCGCTATCCAGAAGCTCGCAGCTGAGGACCCAACCTTCACCGTCGAGCTGGATGAGGAGACCGGCCAGACCGTTATCGGCGGCATGGGCGAGCTCCACCTCGACGTTCTTGTTGACCGCATGAAGCGCGAGTTCAAGGTTGAGGCGAACATCGGTAACCCGCAGGTTGCTTACCGTGAGACCATCCGTAAGAAGGTTGAGTCCATGGAGTATACCCACAAGAAGCAGACCGGTGGTTCCGGTCAGTTCGCAAAGGTTATCTGCACCATCGAGCCGTACAACCCGGACCCAGAGACCTTGGAAGAGGGCGAGTCCGCAACTTACGCATTCGAGAATGCCGTCACTGGTGGCCGCGTTCCGAAGGAATACATTCCTTCCGTTGACGCTGGTATCCAGGACGCAATGCAGTACGGCTACCTGGCAGGCTTCCCGATGGTTAACATCAAGGCCACCCTGGAAGACGGCGCTTACCACGACGTCGACTCCTCCGAGATGGCCTTCAAGCTGGCCGGCTCCCAGGTCTTCAAGGAAGCAATGGCCAAGGCAAAGCCAGTTCTGCTGGAGCCGATGATGGCCGTTGAGGTTGTCACCCCTGAGGAGTACATGGGCACCGTTAACGGTGACATCTCCTCCCGTCGTGGCCAGGTCTTCGCTATGGAGGACCGTTCCGGCGCGAAGGTCGTTAAGGCTAAGGTGCCGCTGTCCGAGATGTTCGGTTACATCGGTGACCTGCGTTCTTCCACCGCTGGCCGCGCAAACTTCACCATGGTCTTCGATTCCTACGCAGAGGTTCCATCCTCCGTTGCACAGGAGATCATCGAGGAGCGCACCGGCAGCGCTAACTAAGCAGTAGCCCCGCTCCACCCGCGGTTTGTCCGGGCTGGTAATCTTCGCCAGTAGATGCCAGACCCGCCGCGGAGCGGGACAACTGGGCCAGGGTAGCGGCGGGCTGAGTTTGCAGCTTAACCATCTAGGTTGTGAATTGAGCCGGCCGTTACCCTCCCAGGATCCTTTTTAGAAGATTCTTGTCGAGGGAAATGGCCGCGATATTTCGCGGGGTTACCTCCTATAACGGCGGTTTGAAAAAACCGTGGCATAAATCTAGGATCGTGTAACTGGCACGTAAAGAAAGCGTCATTAGCGCTTTGCCCCACATACTGTGGGTCGGGTGCCAATGACAACTGTCAACCACGTGGCTGCGAAGGTCGTAGCCACCATATAGTCCAGGAGGACATACAGTGGCAAAGGAGAAGTTCGAGCGTACGAAGCCGCATGTGAACATCGGCACCATCGGACACGTCGACCACGGCAAGACCACCACCACCGCAGCGATCACCAAGGTTCTGGCTGACCAGTACCCTGAGGAGAACCAGGCATTCGCGTTCGACATGATCGACAAGGCTCCTGAGGAGAAGGAGCGCGGTATTACCATCAACATCTCCCACGTTGAGTACTCCACCCCGAAGCGCCACTACGCACACGTTGACGCTCCGGGCCACGCCGACTACATCAAGAACATGATTACCGGCGCTGCTCAGATGGACGGCGCTATCCTGGTTGTTGCTGCAACCGATGGCCCGATGCCGCAGACCCGCGAGCACGTTCTGCTTGCTCGCCAGGTTGGCGTTCCTTACATCCTCGTTGCACTGAACAAGTGCGACATGGTTGATGATGAGGAAATCATCGAGCTCGTTGAGATGGAGATCCGTGAGCTGCTCGCAGAGCAGGACTACGATGAGGAAGCTCCTATCGTTCACATCTCCGCTCTGAAGGCTCTCGAGGGCGATGACAAGTGGGTACAGTCCGTCGTTGAACTGATGGAAGCCTGCGACAACGCTATCCCGGATCCGGAGCGCGCTACCGACCAGCCGTTCCTGATGCCTATCGAGGACATCTTCACCATTACCGGCCGCGGCACCGTTGTTACCGGCCGTGTTGAGCGTGGCCGTCTGAACGTCAACGAGGACGTTGAGATCATCGGTATCCAGGAGAAGTCCCAGACCACCACCGTTACCGGTATCGAGATGTTCCGCAAGATGATGGACTACACCGAGGCTGGCGACAACTGTGGTCTGCTTCTGCGTGGTACCAAGCGTGAGGACGTTGAGCGTGGCCAGGTTGTTATCAAGCCGGGCGCTTACACCCCGCACACCAAGTTCGAGGGTTCCGTCTACGTCCTGAAGAAGGAAGAGGGCGGCCGCCACACCCCGTTCATGAACAACTACCGTCCGCAGTTCTACTTCCGTACCACGGACGTTACCGGTGTTGTTCACCTGCCAGAGGGCACCGAGATGGTTATGCCTGGCGACAACGTTGAGATGTCCGTTGAGCTCATCCAGCCGGTCGCTATGGACGAGGGCCTGCGCTTCGCTATCCGCGAAGGCTCCCGCACCGTCGGCGCTGGCCGCGTTACCAAGGTTATCGACTAGTCGATACCTAGTAACCGCTCAGTAGAGCTATAAAAAATCCGCTTCACTTTCGGTGGGGCGGATTTTTTGATCCTTAACCCACTTTCTCCGCGATGCACGAGCGTCGGCAATAGCCGTTGCTGCCTTGGCCGGGCGGTGCTGGCCTATAAAAGAGGCCTCCCGCTGCATCCTGTTTGATTGATGCTGCGGGAGGCTTCAGCGCATTGCGCTTTTAGGTGTGCAGGGAGTTGCTACTTTTCCCAGCCGATGTCTTCCTTGGGGAGGATGGCGAAGCCGTTGGCACCGTAGTTGGCCAGGCCCTTCTTTACGCCGACCATTTGCGGACCGTTGGCGAAGGGGAGGATACCGTAGTGGCCGAAGGCCTCCGATTCGAGCTCATTGACACGGTCGATTTGTTCGTCCTTGGTAGGAAGCTTCTGCAGCTCTTCAATCTTCTTATCAAATTCCTTGGTGCCAGTGCTGGACATATTTAGTGTGGAATCGCTGGCGTAGGTCTGGCCAAAGTAGGCGACTCCGAAGGGGTCGGAGGAAGCAAAGGCGGACAGGAAGAGATCGAAGTCTCGCTCAGAGGTTACCTTGGAGAACTCGGAAGAGGGGCGCTCTTCAATCTTGAGGTCAACGCCGACGTCCTTGAGCATCTTTTGAATTGCGGCGGCAAGGGACTTGGATACCTCATCGTCGCCGATGAGGATATAGCGCAGGGATAGTTTTTCGCCGTCTTTAGCATAGATTCCGTCATCACCTTGTTGATATCCGGCATCCTCGAGCAGCTTCTTAGATTGCTCGGGGTCAAACTTGATGACGTCCTTGATATTGTCCTTGTAGCCCTTCTGGGTGGAATAGAGGGTAAGCGAGCCCGGCATCTCTTCTTCATAGCCGAGGCCGTTATAGCGGATTTTGGCCAGCTGATCGCGGTCGATGGCGGAGAAGACGGCGTGGCGCACGTCCTCATCCTTGAGCTGTGGCGCCTTGGAATTGAGGGTGAGGATGACATTGGCAGGGCGCAATGCTGCGCGGATATCGATGTCCTCGCCCATTTCTCCAGCAATGGTGAGGCTGTTCTTATCGGCCACGCCAGCCGCATCGATTTCCCCGGCTTGGAAGGCGTTGATAGTGGCCTGGGATTCCATGACGCGGAAGCTTGCCTTCTTGAGCTTTGGCTTGTCGCCCCACCACTTTTCGTTCGGTACGAGGCTTAGGGTGCCACCCTTGAAGTCCACGTTTTCTACTTTGAATGGTCCAGCGCCGTACTGCGGATTCAGCTTGCCCAGGTAGGCCTTGTCAAACTTTTCTGGGCCATCAATAGCGGGGTGGAGTACTTCGTTGAAGAGACCCTGCCACCACGGGTAGGGGCCATCGAAGGTGATGACCACGTCCTTGTCGGTAGCTCCCTCTTCCACGGAGGTGATGCGCTCGTAGCCGTCGGTGGAGTTTACCTGGACGTCCTCGTCCTTGCCGTTGTTAAAACGCCAGGTATTCTCAAAGGCCTTCCAATCGATGGGCGTGCCGTCGTTGAAGGTGGCGTCTTTGTTGATCTTGTAGGTGACGACGGTGTTCCTGCCCTTCTTGTCTTCCTTGGCCTCGTCGATGTAGTCGGGGTTTGGGGTGTAGTTTCCCTCGCCGTCGTAAAGTGCCAGCTGTGGGTTGTACCAACCCCATACCGTGCGGGTATCGGTGACCATATTGGCATGGAAGGTGTTTTGCTGCTCGGTCAGTTCGCCGATGGGGAGGGTGAGTTCACCGTCGTCCTTGAGCTCGTCGCGGGATTTTTCGTTATAGTCGCCGGCTGGATTGACCTCGATGTCGAGGCCGCCTACGGCCTTATTAGAGCCTCCGCCCGAGTTGGCGGCACAGCCGGTGAGCGCGAGGGCTGCGGCGGAAAGGGTGGCTACGGTAGCGATCCGGAAGCGAGTGAACTTGTGCATAATCGGGTTCTCCTTGAGTGAGAGGAAAGTGAAAGATGTGGAAGCGGGGCAGCCGCCACATCCTTCTAGGTGTGAGGTCAACTATATAGAACGGTTTCTGTGCGGCGGGTCACTTTCGAGAAATTGGGGTTGTATCGGCCGGATCGGGGTTGCGTCGCCTGCGGGCGGCCTCCGGATCTGGAATCGGAATAGCTTCCAGTAGCTTCTTGGTGTAATCCGCTTGGGGGTTTTCGAAGACCTCGTCGGTCGGCCCGGATTCCACAAATTGTCCCTTATACATGACGGCCAACCTATCGGAGAGGTGGCGTACCACCGAAAGATCATGGGCCACGAAGAGGTAGGACAGCCCCAGCTTTCGCTTCAGATCTTCAAGCAAGTTGATGACACCAGCCTGGATGGAGACATCGAGCGCGGAGACGGGTTCGTCCAACACCAAAACCGAGGGGTTGGTAGCCAATGCGCGGGCAAGGCCGATGCGCTGGCGCTGCCCGCCGGAGAAGTGGCTAGGAAAGCGGTCAAGCTGGGAGGAATCAAGGCCGACCAGGCCCATGAGCTCATTGATGCGGGCGTCCACGTCGCCATCAAAGCCGAGGGAATTGAGAGGTTCGGCAATGACCTCGCGAACCGTAAGACGCGGGTTGAGCGAGCTCATCGGGTCCTGGAAGACAATTTGGATGTCCTTGCGGGCCGCGCGGCGCTCGGAGTTACTCATCCCGGCCGCGTCTTTCCCGTTGAGCACTACAGCGCCATGTTCGGGTTTGAGATCCATGATTTCCAGCAGGGTGGTGGTCTTGCCGCAGCCGGATTCGCCCACGATGGCCATGCATTCACCCTTGCGGAGATCAAAGGTGAGACCGTCTACTGCCTTGACCGTTCCGACGCGGCGCTTGACCAGTGCGCCCTTGGTGAGCGGGAATTCTTTGCGCAGATCCGTGACTTCTAGGGTCGTGGGGCGCTCATCGCGGGGTATACCAGCCATGACATCATCGGCCAGCTGTGGCGGTTTGAACATGAGATCGCCGCCGATTTTGCGGTCGCGGATTTCGGGTGCGCGCAGGCAGGCGCTCTCGTGGCCCGGGGCATCGTCCAGCAGGCTCAGCGGTGGCTCGCCTTCGGAGCAGGCGGGTTGCGCCACGGGGCAGCGCGGGGCAAATTGGCAGCGCTGCTTGAGATCGACCAGCACTGGTGGGCTGCCCACGATGGGTGTGAGTGGTTCTTCGGCCGATACGTCAGGGCGCGGCGTGGAGCCGAGCAGGCCCACGGTATAAGGCATGCGGGGCTGGGAGAAGATGGTATCCACATCGCCGCGCTCCACGGGGCGGCCGGCGTACATGACCATGACATCATCGGCCGTTTCTGCCACCACGCCCATGTCATGGGTGATCATGATGGTCGCGGCGCCGGTTTCGCGCTGCGCGAGCTTGATGACGTCCAGGATCTGCGCCTGAATGGTCACATCCAATGCGGTCGTGGGCTCATCCGCGATGAGCACGCGCGGATTATTCGCAATCGCAATGGCAATAACCACGCGCTGGCGCATGCCGCCCGAGAACTCGTGTGGGAAGGACTTCAACCGCAGGTGCGGATCGGGGATGCCCACGAGATCGAGCAACTCCGTAGCCTCTTTGAGTGCCTGCTTTTTGCCGACGTCCCTATGGGCCTGGATTGCTTCCACTAACTGCGATCCAATATCGAAAACCGGGGTGAGCGCGGAGAGCGGGTCTTGGAAGATCATTCCAATGCCGTTGCCGCGGATCTCAGACATCTGCTTATCGCTCAGGCCGAGCAGCTCGCGGCCTTCGAATTTCACGGATCCAGTGATCTTTGCATAGTCCGGCAGCAGGCCCATGATGGACATAGAGGTTACTGATTTACCGGATCCGGATTCACCCACGATGCCGAGTGTGCGGCCAGGGTAGAGATCAAAATCTACGCCGCGGACCGCGGAGACGGATCCGGCTTCGGACGGGAAGTTAACGCGCAGGTCTTTGACGGACAAGACAGGCGAGGTCATGCTTTGCCTCCGGAATTCGAGTTGGGGTCGAGCGCATCGCGCAGGCCATCGCCGATGAAGGCCATGGACACGGTGAGCAAGGTCAGGGTTGCAGCAGGGAAGTAGAACAGCCACGGGGAGGACTGCACGGCGGCGGTGCCGCCCTGCAGGAGGGTGCCAAGGGAGACGTCGGGAAGCTTGACGCCCAAGCCCAGGAAGGATAGGGCCGTCTCGGAGCCCACGGTGCCCACCACGCCGAAGACGAATTGGATGATAAGAAGCGAGCCAATATTTGGGATGACGTGGCGCACGATGGTCCGCAACTTGGAAACACCCATGTAGCTAGCTGCGCGGACATAGTCTTGCTCGCGCACCGTAAGTGCCAAAGACCAAATCACGCGGGCTTGGTACATCCAGCCAAAGACAATGAGGACTACGATGAGTAGCTTCCAGTCGCCACCAGAATCCGCTACCACCAGCGCAATGAGCAAGAAGGTAGGGATGGACAGCAAAAAGTGGATGACCGCCAGCACCGCCTTTTCGGCTACACCGCCCCACAGGGCCGCGGCCGATCCGACAAAAGCGGAGATGACCAAGGTGGCCAGTGATACCACGATGGCAATGGTCAGCGACCTTCCCAAGCCGTGAATGGTCTGGGCGTAGAGATCATTGCCGGTATCATTCGTGCCGAACCAGTGCTCGGGGCTCGGCGGCTCCGACAAGGCGAGGAAGTCCGGCTCGGTATAGTCCCACTTGGCAAAGAAGCCGCCGAAGAGGGCTGCCAGCATCAAAAAGACCAGGATGATAAGGCCTAGGGTAGCGAGCTTATTGCGGAAAAAGCGGCGCAGGTAGAGCTTGTAACGCGAAGTGCCACGCGGCATCTGCTCTAAGGTGGCTACTTGCTCGGCCTCGGCCGGGGAGAAGGGGTCCCCGGTTGCGACCTCGCTGTGCGCGGTGATTTCCCCGCGCGGTTCCTGCTTGAAATAGTTGCGGTCTTTAGATGGGGTCATTTAACTCACCCTCACTCGTGGATCAAGCGCAACGACGACCACGTCCGCCAATACCGCGGAAATGGCTGTCATGGCGGCGCCAAAGGCGGCGACGGCTGCTGCACCGTTGACGTCGTTCTTGCTAATGGTTTCGATGAAGTACTGGCCCATGCCGTTCCAGCCAAAGATGCGTTCAGTCATCACCGCACCGGTGAAAATACCCGGAATGGAAAAGGCCACCGAGGTAGCTACTGGAATGATGGAGGTGCGCAGCGCGTGCTTGCGAATGGCTTGCTGGCGGGTCAATCCCTTTGCGCGAGCGGTGCGTACATAGTCTGCATCCAAGTTATCCAGCAACAAGGTGCGCTGGGTCATGTGATAGCTGGCGTAGCTAATGAAAACCAGCGAAATAGTAGGAAGAACTAAGTGCTGCGCGGAGTCCATTAGCTTGGGGAAGAAGCCTTCCACATCCAGCGAGTGGGAGCCGACGACATAGAAAATTTTCTTTCCGGTGAGCTCGTTGATTTTGAGCGCGCCCCACACCACAGCGATAGAAGCGACCACCACGTGGGTATTCATTGCGATGATGGAAATGCCTTGCCAGATGCGGTCGCCGGTCTTGTACTGGCGCGAAGCAGTATAAACACCCACGGCCACGCCGATGAGGATGGACAAAATAGTAGAAAGCAAGAGCAGCTGCGCGGAGACCCAGATGCGGTAGCTAATTTCTGAGTTCACCACCTCGCCCACTGGAGATTGGCCCCAGTCCCATTTGGTGAGGATATTGGTCAGCCACGTCCACCAGCGTTGCACTAGCGGGGTATCGGGGCTGAGGTTATAGGGCTCAAGAAGGTTATTGATTTCCTCCGCCGAAAGCGGCGGGCGGCGGCCGATGTAATTGGACCGTGGGTCCAGGAAGTTGGCCGCCAAGAGATAGGCGAGGTTGGTAGCCAAAAAGATCATGAGTAACCAGCCCAAGGTCTTTTTGATCAGATATTTAGTCATAGAGATTCTCCGTGCGTGGTTAAGCAGGAAACGGGATGTAAATGTGGTTCCAACGAGCGAATCGTTGTATGTGACCAATTTAATAATCTGTTGTGCGGGACACAATCGAATTAGCCCCGTGATATAAATCCCCTTTAACGTGATAGGTATTGGCGGAGGTGGCGAGGTGGGAAAATAGTGCAATAAAGCGCCGATGAACAGGGGATATGACGTTCGCGATTGTTGAACACTTATAGTATTTATTTAATTGAATGAAATTAACTCGGGGGTGAATATCTTCGCCCGCGCCCCGACCGCTTGCCTGTCGCCGGCGCTGGGTAGTCTTGGCGGATATGGATGACCCCACCCGCATCGATCCCACTCTTGAGTCCCTCCGTCGCGCCTGGGAAGGCCAACCCGACCTCAGCCTCGCCACCTTCTTTGCCATGCTGGCTAATCGGGGCATCGGTTGGGGTGCGAGCGATGCGGAGCTGGTAGCGGAGTTGCAGCGACAAGCGGCCGTGCATCCACCGCTTCTGCCCTTGGATAACGGACGCATTGCGGAAGGGGAGTGGCTGGTGCTTGCCGAAGCCCCCACTAACCGCATTACCGCCACCCCCACCCACGTCATCGTGCGCCGTCCACAAGCTCAACCCGTGGTATGGGCATATGATTCCATTCGCCCAACCGGGCCCGGCCGGCCTTTTACCATTCGTGATACAGAAGGCTTCGAGCACCGCTTTGGCGTGGTTACCAGCCTCATGCGGTTGAGCACCAAGCGCCCAGACCTCAAGGGCCTGAAGCGGCAGGAGTTAGGCGATTTCGTCTTTGTTCTTCGCCTCTCCGGGGCCATTGGCGTTCTTGACCATGGGTTACACCTATTTGCCAAGGAAAATCGCCGCGTTACTCGCCAGGATTATTCTTGGCAGCGAATAGAAAAATGCCGCCCCGGAGAGGAACTGGAAGTGATCCTCGGGGGCGGCGAATCGGCCCGTTTGGGGGCCATTGAAGAGGTCCTAGTGGCAGAGACCCCGAACCCGCTATTCGGATAGGTCCTTCAGAGGCCCAACCTTGCTGAATTGCAGTTTATAAATGGTGTCCAAATCCGCGTCCGGGAAAGCCGCGCGGAAATCGCGTTCATTGGTCTCCACGGCGCCAGTAAGGCGCTCCACCGGGGTATCCGGATTGGCCGTGACCGTGTACTGCAGGGTAGGGCGGGCACGGTCATAAGCCACGAGCCGCTCCACGTGCTCGACGCCCTTAATTCCATCCAGATGCTGGGCCACAGCACCGGCAATAGCGTTCATCGACGTCGTGATAGATCCCTTGTCATTAGACGATGCAGACTCCACGTTATTAAAGCGACGGTGGCGCAGGTTAGCTACCACGAGCCACAGGCCTACGATAAGCAGTAGTGCGGAACCACCGGCCAGCGCCCAGACCCACCAGTCATTGTCCGCCAACGTCTTCCACGCATCGTGGTCCACCCACAGGGCTAAGTACTTGGCAAACTCCACATTGAAGTGGATAAGGATGGGCCACACGCCCAAAGCGACGAGGATTATTCCCAGCAGGCCGAGCAGGATACGGTCAAAAGTAGCAAGTTTTCTAGACATTGTTATCCAACTCCGGAATCTTTTCTACAGCTACGGTGACCTGTGGCGGATTCTTTAAGTGCGCCAGGCACTGCGTAACCGCGGTCTCTACTCGGCCCTGCAGCTCGGCATCGTCGGTATCACCATTGACGGTGACCTTAGCGGTCTTTTTATCCGCTGAGGTCTGTGCGGAGGCAACGCCCGGCACGCGGCGAGCAGTCGCCGAAGATAGGCGAGCGATATCTACCGGCCGCATCCACATGGACGCGGTATCGGAAGCCAGCTGCAGGTGCGTTGTGCGGCGCGTCTTTAGCGTTGCAAATAGGAAGATAAGGCCGACGATGATGGATGCGACACCGGCCCAAATCATCCAGGTCTGCAGCTGTTCAGTGGCGATGAGGTTAAGTACTGGCTGTACCCACGATTGGGCATCGGAACCAGAACCTACAAGCCACGTCTCGCGCACGCCGACGACGCCCGCGGCGATCAGAAGAAGCCCTAGAATCACAGCCCACGATCGCGCCGCTGGAGACGCCTTCGGCTGCTGCCCAAAGTGTTCAGGCATGTGCTGTTCAGCCATGGTTGCCTCCTTGTGGGCGGTAGGGGTTTATGGAAATGGCGCGCAACGGCTCCGGCCGTGGCACATCCACGTGCAGTGGGCGAGGGTTGGCCGGGGTGACCTCAATACGTTTGAGTGCTTGTGGTCGAGGGGCTTTTACCTTTCGCACAGGCGTGGACTTAGGGGTCTGCACGCGGCGCGGTGTCCACTCGTGGCGGATCTCGATATCACGCAGCGGCTGCGGCCGAGGAGCTGATACCTGTACTTTTCGCGACAGCGGGCGAACCTGTCCGCTGGGGACCAGCTTGGCTGGGCGCGGTGCCGCCACGCTGTGAACGTGTACCGGCTTAGGCTCTTTGAGAGGCCGCAGCGCATGTTCACCTGGGGAAGAGATTTCGCGCAGGTGGTGGTCAGGGAGATCAGCAGAGACACTGCGTACCTCAGCCTCGCGCGGAGTGTTTACGGACCGCACCGCGATGTCGGAGTCCGGGGCAGTGACGCTGCGCACCGGTGTTTTCTGCGGTGTGGCAATGCTGCGTACGTTGACCGACTCGGCAGTGACCGGCTGCCAGACCGGCGAGGGCGTGATGT
Organism: Corynebacterium nasorum; assembly: GCF_022345765.1. Classification (NCBI taxonomy): domain Bacteria; kingdom Bacillati; phylum Actinomycetota; class Actinomycetes; order Mycobacteriales; family Corynebacteriaceae; genus Corynebacterium; species Corynebacterium nasorum. The sequence goes on from NZ_JAKRDR010000006.1 coordinate 44,311, forward strand.
GCGGCGCGACGGCAGCAGCAACCTGGCGCTGCTCCACTTCTGCCGCTGTTACCCGATTGCCCGGAACGGAACCGCCAACGGTGACATTAACGCGTGTAGTGGAATAACCGGTATGTGCCGCGATGGCTTCTGAAATGGCGGCGCGGGTATGCTCCGCCACCGTAGTAACCGGCGAGGGCCACACCACGCCGATAGTGGCGTTGACGGCCGCTACCTCGCGCTCCGAGTCCATCTGGACCGAGACCCGTGGAAAACCGCGGCCGCCGATGCCCGCTAGCTTGGCCTCTATGGCCTTGGTGCCGGGGACGCTAGCGATCGCGGCGGTAACGATGTGTTCCATGGTCCGCAGCGAGATACGCGTGTGGCCCTGAGTGGAACTATCTGTCATTAACCTTGGCCTTTCTCCTTGCCAATGAGGCCATTCCACACCGAGGTGAGATCGATACGGCCATCAAAGTGTGCTCCCACGATTCCGCCAATGGCAGCAAGGAGTACGGCGAGCAGGGTAGGACCCCAGCCTAGGTGCAAAAAGAAGGCAAGAATAAGGCCGGAAATGATGCCCAAAGTGGTGTAATTTTTCATATCTATTCCTTCGATGGAGCAGCGGATAAGCCATCTACTGCGTCAGAAAACTCAACGTCAATGCGCTGCAGTTCGGGACATGCCCCTCGTGCGGCGGACCGGATGTCTTCTGCCAAGGCATAAAGGTCCGGCGCCGCGCTGATATCGACTCGGATGTTGATCTGCAGGTGGCGATCATCGCGCGGATTGGGTCGCCGCATACCGACGATGCGCTCGCCTGGGAGGTACAAACTCACCGAACCGAACGAACCGCCGTCGAGTGCAGCGACGCCGCGGACCTTCGTGACGGCCTGTGCAATAGCGCGGGCGTGGCTTACCTCGAGCTCGAAATGTGCTCGGGGCTCAGGCATTGGGCTTAGGCCTGACCCTGGTTCAAAGCAGCCTGGTCTTCAGACTCGGACTCATCTTTCGGCAGCTTGACATCGTGAACAACAACGTTGACGCGCTCGACGCTCAGGCCAGTCATGCGCTCTACAGCATTCATGATGTTGCGGCGGATAGCCTCAGCGAGCTCGTGGATGGCCACGCCGTACTCAGCCGTGATTGCAATCTCGATGCGGGCGGAGCCTTCTGCTACCTCTACGTCTACGCCCTGGCGGACGTCCTCGGAAGCACCGAAGGACTCGCGAATATTGCCGATCATGCGGGCGCCGCCGCCACCCAATGAATCCACGCCGGAAACCTCGCGGGCTGCGATGCCGGCAATCTTGGAGACCACGACATCATCGATGGTGGTGGTGCCGTATTGGGTTTCCAGGTTGTTATTGACCTCGCGCTCCTCGGAAGCGGGAACCTGGTTGTCAGAGTTTTGTGCAGGGGTCTTGTTTTCAGACATGGGCGAGTGAGCCTTTCTTTATTGGGTAACGCATGAACGCGATATTCAACTATCTAGGCAGGACAAAGAGTCCACAGCCATTGCTTCCGAGTTTAGATACTTCTCAGCCGAGTGTGGGGTGCGAGGCAACAAAATTTTCCAAAACGTGATTTTTGGCACGGTTTAATACGCGGCTTGAAAAACCGCAGACCAACATGCTTAAATACAAAGGTTGCTTTAACAGGGCAGCGAGAACCGAGATGTGGTGCGAGCGACGGACGTCGTCAAGCGCAGTCTCGGGGAGACGCTGAGCTGGTAAAGCGAACATGACACCTTCGTTGTCGCCATGTTTCAGGGGAACTTGAAACATTGACTGGAAGGTCATCCGATCGGGCTAGGTCCGCGTTAGAGCAGTGACACCCCGAGAAGATGGACCGGAGAAGGGGCATGGCAAATAAACAGCGGCAGTAGACGAATTGGACACTCTCCACGTGTAATGCGTGAAAACCGTCCTCTTCACAATACTTTGACTACGGGTCTTGTACCCCGTCGAGAGCACTGCGTTCTGGCACTTGCCATGTACCGCAACTCTTGGTCGTCATGACAGTCAGACCACTGGCGTTGTGTCAGGCCCCCAAGCCCGGACAACGTTATAGAGAAATCGAGAAGCAATTTCCCACCGCTTCACGCCCCGGAAACGCCGGGAATGTGAAAGTGGGGAAGCGAGGAAGAGGATAAGCGTGGCGGGACAAAAAATCCGCATTCGGCTGAAGGCCTATGACCACGAGGCTATCGACGCTTCTGCAAAGAAGATCGTCGAGACCGTTACCCGTACCGGTGCTCGTGTAGTCGGCCCAGTGCCGCTCCCAACCGAGAAGAACGTATACGCAGTTATTCGTTCTCCGCACAAGTACAAGGACTCTCGCGAGCACTTCGAGATGCGCACTCACAAGCGCCTGATCGACATTCTCGACCCAACCCCGAAGACCGTTGATGCTCTTATGCGCATCGATCTTCCGGCAAGCGTCGACGTGAACATCCAGTAAGCGACTTTGGTGGAGAACAAATAATGAGTGAAAACGAGATCAAGGGCATTCTGGGCAAGAAGCTCGGCATGACCCAGGTCTTCGACGAGGACAACCGCGTTGTACCGGTTACCGTCGTCGAGGCAGGGCCATGCGTTGTCACCCAGATTCGCACCCCCGAAACCGATGGCTACAGCGCCATCCAGATCGCCTTTGGCGAAATCGACCCACGCAAGGCAAATAAGCCGGTTGGTGGTCACTTCAAGAAGGCTGGCGTAACCCCACGCCGTCACGTTGCGGAAATCCGCATGGACGACACCTCTGCTTATGAGGTTGGCCAAGAGGTCAAGGTTGACATCTTCGAGGGCATCACCTTCGTTGACGTCACCGGCAAGACCAAGGGCCACGGCTACGCTGGTGCCATGAAGCGCCACGGCTTCGCAGGCCAGGGCGCAGCTCACGGTAACCAGGCCGCTCACCGCCGCGTTGGTGGCATCGGCGGCGCTGCTACCCCGGGCCGCGTCTTCAAGGGCAAGCGCATGGCTGGCCGTATGGGCCAGGACCGCGTGACCACCCAGAACCTGAAGATTCAGAAAATCGATGCCGAGTCCAACCTGCTGCTCATCAAGGGTGCTATCCCTGGTGCGCGCGGCGGCCTCGTCACCGTTAAGACCGCAGTGAAGGGCGGTGCACACGCATGAGCAACCTCAAGCTAGACGTCCACACTTCCGAGGGTAAGACCAACGGCTCTGTAGACCTGCCTGCTGAAATCTTTGACACCGAGGCATCCATTGCTCTGATGCACCAGGTTGTTAACGCTCAGCTTGCTGCTGCACGCCAGGGCACCCACGCAACCAAGACCCGCGGCGATGTCCGCGGTGGTGGTCGCAAGCCTTTCCGTCAGAAGGGCACCGGCCGTGCACGCCAGGGCTCCATCCGCGCACCGCATTACACCGGTGGCGGCACCGTCCATGGCCCACAGCCGCGCGACTACGCACAGCGCACCCCTAAGAAGATGATCAAGGCTGCTCTCTTCGGTGCACTGTCTGACCGTGCTCGCAACGAGCGCATCCACGTCATCGAAGAGCTCGTACCGGGCCAGAAGCCGTCCACCAAGTCGGCTAAGGCCTTCCTCGAGTCCCTGACCGAGCGCAAGAACGTGCTCCTGGTCATCGGCCGCGAGGACATCAACGCTCGTCGTAGCGCTAATAACCTGCCTAACGTTCAGATCCTGGACGCTGGCCAGCTCAACACCTACGACGTTCTCTACTCCGATGACGTTGTGTTCTCCGTTGAGGCGCTACACACCTTCATCAACCGCGCAACCGGCGCGGATAAGGAGGAGAACTAATGGCTAAGATTTCTAACCCACGCGATATCATCATCGCCCCGGTTGTATCCGAGAAGTCCTACGGTCTGATGGAGCAGAACGTGTACACGTTCTACGTCTCCACGGACTCCAATAAGTCCCAGATTAAAGATGCCGTAGAGCAGATCTTTGACGTCAAGGTCGACTCCGTGAACACCGTGAACCGTGCAGGCAAGCGTAAGCGCACCCGCACCGGTTACGGCCAGCGTAAGTCCACCAAGCGTGCATATGTGACGCTCCGTGAAGGCAGCGACTCCATCGACGTCTTCGGCGGCGGCGCTTAAGCGTCACCGGAGAGCCGAAAGGAAAAGGAAGAATTATGGCTATTCGTAAGTACAAGCCGACAACTCCGGGTCGCCGCGCATCCTCCGTTTCTGAGTTTGACGAGATCACTCGTTCTACTCCGGAGAAGTCCCTGCTGCGCCCGCTGAGCAAGACTGGTGGCCGTAACAACTACGGCCGCATTACCACCCGCCACATCGGCGGTGGCCACAAGCGCCGTTACCGTCTGATCGACTTCCGTCGTAACGACAAGGACGGCATCCCGGCAAAGGTCGCTCACATCGAGTACGACCCGAACCGCACCGCAAACATTGCACTGCTTCACTACGTTGATGGCGAGAAGCGCTACATCATCGCCCCTAAAGGCCTGAAGCAGGGCACCATCGTAGAGTCCGGCCCGAATGCAGATATCAAGGTTGGCAACAACCTGCCTCTGCGTAATATCCCGACCGGTTCTACCATCCACGCTGTTGAGCTCAAGCCGGGCGCTGGCGCTAAGCTGGCTCGCTCCGCTGGTGCTTCCATTCAGCTGCTGGGTAAGGAAGGCAAGTACGCAGTTCTGCGTATGCCGTCTTCCGAAATCCGCCGTGTGGATATCCGCTGCCGCGCCACCGTTGGTGAGGTTGGCAATGCCGAGCAGATGAACATCCGCTGGGGCAAGGCCGGCCGTATGCGTTGGAAGGGCGTTCGCCCGACCGTCCGCGGTGTCGTTATGAACCCGGTTGACCACCCACACGGTGGTGGTGAGGGTAAGACCTCGGGTGGTCGCCACCCTGTGTCCCCATGGGGTCACAAGGAGGGTCGCACCCGCAACCCGAACCGTTACTCCAACAACATGATCGTGCGCCGTCGTCGCCCGAACAAGAAGCGCTAAGAGGAGGTAAACAATGCCACGCAGCCTTAAGAAGGGCCCGTTCGTCGATGAGCACCTCCTCAACAAGGTGGATGCTCAGAACGATGCAGGCACCAAGCAGGTCATCAAGACCTGGTCTCGCCGCTCGACCATTCTCCCCGATTTCATCGGTCACACCTTCGCCGTCCACGACGGCCGCAAGCACGTGCCGGTTTTCATCGAGGACTCCATGGTCGGCCACAAGCTGGGCGAGTTTGCACCAACCAAGACCTTTAAGGGTCACGTCAAGGATGACAAGAAGGGACGTCGATAAGCGATGAGTGAGACCATCACCTCCGCATCCGCCACGGCCCGCTACGTCCGCGTCACCCCGATGAAGGCACGTCGCGTGCTCGATCTGGTCCGCGGCAAGTCCGTAAGCGAAGCCCTGGCTATCCTGAAGTACGCACCGCAGGGTGCTTCCAAGCCAGTTGCTAAGGTCGTTGCTTCTGCAGCCGCTAACGCTGAGAACAACTTCGGCCTCGACCCACGCACCCTGGTCATCTCCGAGGCTTATGCCAACGAGGGTCCGACCATGCGTCGTTTCCAGCCGCGTGCACAGGGTCGTGCATTCATGATTCGTAAGCGCACCAGCCACATCACCGTGGTGGTCGAAAGCCAGCAGGAAGGGGCCAAGTAATGGGCCAGAAGATCCATCCTCACGGCCTACGTTTGGGCATCACTTCCGACTGGAAGACCCACTGGTTCGCCGATAAGGACTACGCGAACTACGTAGCCGAAGACATCAAGATTCGTAACTACCTCAACAAGGGCCTCGAGCGCGCCGGCATTGCCGACGTCGTTATCGAGCGCACCCGCGACCGCGTCCGCGTCGACATTCACACTGCCCGCCCGGGCATCGTGATTGGCCGCCGCGGTGCTGAGGCTGACCGTATCCGCCGCGAGCTGGAAAAGCTCACCGGCAAGATGGTTGCCCTCAACATCCTCGAGGTCAAGCAGGTAGACGCAAACGCAACCCTGGTTGCTCACTCCATCGCGGAGCAGCTGGTTAACCGCGTCGCATTCCGTCGTGCAATGCGCAAGGCTATCCAGTCCGCTATGCGCCAGCCACAGGTTAAGGGCATCAAGATTCTGCTGTCCGGCCGCCTGGGTGGTGCTGAAATGTCCCGCGTTGAGCGCTACCACGAGGGTCGCGTTCCGCTGCACACTCTTCGCGCCGAAATCGATTACGGCACCGCAGAGGCCCACACCACCTTCGGCCGCATTGGCATCAAGGTGTGGATCTACAAGGGTGACGTCGTCGGTGGCGTACGCGAGTCCGAACTGAACGCTCCGGCACAGGGCCGTGGCCGTGACCGCAATGGTCGCTCCCGCCGCGGTGGCCAGCGCCGCCAGCGTGCACAGCAGAAGCAGGAGGGCTAATCCATGCTGATTCCTAAGCGTGTTAAGTACCGCCGTCAGCACCGCCCGAACCGTCGCGGCGTGTCCAAGGGCGGTAACCGCATCAACTTCGGCGATTACGCTATCCAGGCTCTCGAGCCGGCGTACATCACCAACCGTCAGATTGAGGCCGCACGTATTGCCATCAACCGCCACGTCAAGCGTGGTGGCAAGGTGTGGATCAACATCTTCCCGGACCGTCCGTTGACCCAGAAGCCGCTCGGCGTTCGTATGGGTTCCGGTAAGGGCCCGGTTGAGAAGTGGGTGGCTAACGTTAAGCCGGGCCGCGTACTTTTCGAGATGAGCTATCCGAACGATGCCGTTGCAATTGAGGCTCTGCGCCGCGCTGGCCAGAAGCTTCCTTGCAAGGTCCGTATCATCAAGAAGGAGGACCAGTTCTAATGGCAACCGGTACCCCCGCCCACGAGTTCCGTGAGCTCGACAATGCTGAGCTGCAGTCCCGCCTGAAGGATGCGAAGGAAGAACTGTTCAACCTTCGCTTCCAGAAGGCCACCGGCCAGCTGACCAACAACCGCCGCATCGGCACGGTTAAGCGCGACATTGCCCGCATCTACACCGTTCTGCGCGAGCGCGAGCTGGGCCTGTCCGTTGCTCCGGGAGCTGAGGCTTAATCATGAGTGAGGCTAACGTGACTGATTCCAAGAAGGCACCTACTCCGAAGAAGGAGAAGGTCAAGGGCGCTCCTAAGGTTCGCACCGGCTATGTAGTTTCCGACAAGATGAACAAGACCATCGTTGTCGAGCTGGAAGACCGCAAGCAGCACGCCCTGTACGGCAAGATCATGCGTTCTAACAAGAAGGTTAAGGCGCACGACGAGGAAGAAACCGCAGGCATCGGCGATCTCGTACGCATCGCTGAGACCCGCCCGCTGTCCAAGGACAAGCACTTCCGTCTCGTTGAGATCATCGAGAAGGCTAAGTAAAAACTAGCCAGCGCAGCCCCTGCTCCGAATCTTATGGTTCGGGGTAGGGGCCTTCGCCGTTTTAAGGCTTCGCTACGGTCGGGCCCGTCCATAAAACCAGTAGGGAACCCACGTGACGGCGGTGGTATCCAGGCCCCACTCATTCACCGCGAGGCCTCGTACGCTCTTTGCTAGCTCCCCCTCGCCGGAAGCCCACACGTACCCCGGCTCCAGCGCACGGGCATAGTCCGCTCTTAGAGCGGCTACGACAGCATCCGCCTCCTGACGCGGTCGGGTATGAATGATGCGCAAGCTGCGGACGCTCGTCTCCCACCGAGTTGCAAGGCCCGGCTCTACCTCGTCCTCGCTGGTTACCACGGCCATAACATCGGTGGCTCGAAGCGTCGCCGGGTTATGGGTTTCTTGGTAGGCCAAGATGTGCCGCAGGGCGGGCAGGGCGGATGCGTCGGCGACTAGAAGTTGTGCTGCCTCGGTTGGTCGCCACAAGTCGTTGCACGTAAAGAATCCCGCCGTATCGCCGGCTCGTGCGCGGCGAATCCACCGCGAACCAGGTCCGGAATCGCCGTGGGTGACCACGTCGACATCGACTGTGGCCTCCTCTGAATGGAGCGCGCGGATGGTATACCAGCGCAGGTCCGGCCGTCTCTCCTCGCAAATCGCGCTTACCGCCGAGCGGAGGTTTATGCCGTCGACGGGGAAGGGCCTAAATTCCTGTCCGGCTTGTGGCATGACGAGTCCAAAGAATTCATCGGGTCCGGAGAGGGTGTATGTCCGGAATGCCTCGGCATAAAACGTCAGGCGGTGCAGGCGCGGCCGGATCCGTATATTAGCGGTCAGAATAACGGGGATGAGTTCGTGCTGACGCATCGTGGCCGATTGTGGGGAAGAGTTCATGCATCTAATATAGTCATAATAAGCTAAGGCTTGCCTAAATAACTCTTTGCGGTATAGGGTAAGCAAAGTTATTTTCCTCCTTCTTGAAAGGGTTAGTCTGGTGAAGATTCTCGGCCGTCGTAGTTTGGGTGCAGTAGCAGTGCTTTCTGCCGGAGCCGTAGCGTTAGGAGGCTGCTCCCGTGGTGAAGGCGATGAAACGGCTAAGGCTACTGACGCTTCCAGCGAGCAGCGCGTGGCTAGCCTGGGCCTGGGTGACGCCGACACGCTGCTTGCCCTGGGGATTACTCCCGTGACGGTGGCACCGTGGGGTGCTGAGGGCGATGGCGACCCCTCCGGCGTCGGCCCCTGGGCAGAGGAGCTTTTAGGCGAAGCAAAACCTGAGGTGATTTATAACACCGCAACCGGATTCACCGCGGATACCTTTGAGCAGATCACTGCGGCAGACCCCACCCAGATCATTGCGGTGAACCAAGCCGTCGATGCGCATACGAAGGAATCCCTGGAAGACATCGCGCCTACCACCATCAAGCCAGATGGCTATGAAGACTGGCAGGTGCCCTGGGAAAAGCAGGTAGAAACCATCGCAGACGCGGTGGGTAAGGAAGACGAAGGCGATAAGCTTATCGATGACACCGAAAAGGCCTTCGAGAAATTCCGCCGCGAGCACACGGAATTGCAGGATAAATCTGCGGCCATCGTCATGCCTTATGATGGCAAAATTGGCCTCTACACCGAGGAGGACGGGCGCGGACAGTTCATCGAGGATCTTGGCATGGAGATCCCCGATGCCTTGCAGGGCGATGGCAGCAGCTTCTTTGTTGACATTGCCCCAGAAAATTACGCAAAGCTTAACCAGGTTGATTACCTCTTTGTCCTGGACTACAACGGTTCCTCCGAAGCCTTGAAGAAGGATAAGACCTTCCAAGGCCTCGACGTTGTCAAGGACGGTCGCGTGCGCTACCTGGATACGGATACCGGTAATGCCATGAGTATGCCGAACCCGGTGACGATTCCCTGGGCAGTAGATAAGTTTGAAGAGAAGCTGTAATTGTCAGCAACCACGAAAGTCGGCCAAAAAATCCAGACGGATAACACCGCAGATAGTCCTGCCGCCACCGCCACCGCCACCGGCGCCGCCGCACCGGTAATGACGCGGGCACAGAGTCACAAGCTGCTCCTTGTTGCCCTCATCCTCGCCAGCCTGGTGTTGGCGGCGGCGTCCTTGGCACTAGGATCCCGCTCGATTCCGCCCGGGGAGGTCATCGCAGCCCTGCACGGAGCAGGGGAGCAGGATATCCACGATATCGTGTGGAACCTGCGCATGCCGCGCACCTTCCTGGCTTATTTCGCCGGCGCGGCCCTTGCTGTGGCCGGTGTACTGGCGCAATCGTGGACCCGAAACCCGCTGGCGGATCCAGGGTTTATTGGCGTTACCGCGGGTGCGTCATTCTTTGTTGCCATAGGCACGGCCATCGGCATTGCTACCTCCACCGGTATGCGGACTACCCTCGCGCTCGCTGGCGCGGGTATTACCACGCTGCTGGTCTTAGCCGTATCGCGGCGGTTTCAGGATCCCCTGACGCTCATTCTGGTAGGTGCCGGAGTCTCCGCCGCCTTGGGATCGGGCGCGATGATCATCGGCCTTTATTCCACGGACGTCCTCGATAGCATGCGGCGGTGGACCATCGGCTCCACCTTTGGCCGCGGCCCAGAAGACGTCGCGATCGCGGGCATAGGGCTTGTTCTCGGCCTAGCGTGCGCGGCGATGGCGGCCAGACCCCTCGACCTTTTGGCTATGGGGGAGGAGTCCTCCCTCGCCTTGGGCGGATCACCCACCACCGCGCGGGTGGGCGCGGCGCTCAGCGTCGTGGTGCTGGCCGGCAGTGCAACGGCGGCAACGGGTCCCATTGCCTTCGTCGGTTTTGCCATTCCCCACATCGTGCGGCGGGTGGTGGGCCCTAGCGTTGCTACCATGCTTTTGCCCTCCGCGCTCTTAGGCGGTTGTGCCGTGCTTGCTGCTGATATCATTGGCCGCCTCATTGTGGGCAGCTCGGAGCTGGAGATGTCCATCGTCCTCGCGATAGTGGGTGCACCCTTCCTCATTTGGGGTGCCCACCGCGGCGTGGGCAGAGCGTGGGGGCAATAACGCATGGCCGCAATCAGCACTATTTTACAAGCGCAGCAACGCCGCCGGCACGCGCGCGTGTTCGCTTCCACGTTGGCATTTATCCTTATCGCCCTTATCGCGTACTTAGTATTGTTGGGGCAAGGTTCCGTGGAACTGAGCCCACGTCAAGTCATCGATGTTCTCACCGGCGGCGGCAGCGAGAGCCACATCAGGGTGGTGTGGGACTTGCGCCTGCCGGTTGCTATCGCCACCGTCATCGTGGGCACCGCCCTCGGCCTGGCCGGTTCTTGGACGCAAACCATGGCCCGCAACCCGCTCGCCTCGCCGGATATTTTAGGCGTTACCGGCGGGGCATCGGTGCTGGTGGTCCTGGGCACCGTGCATTCGCGCCCCAGTTTCGCTGAGGGCATCCCGGAGTTTTGGTGGCGGGCATGCTTGGCGACGATCGGCGCCCTCCTCGTTGTCCTCCTCCTCGCCGCCCTTGGTGGCATCGGTACGAGCAACCGCATCGTCATCGTCGGTATTGCCTTATCTCTGATGTTTCAGGCCATCGTGGCGTATTTGATGCGCAGCGCCCAGGTCCTGCGCGCTGCGGAGGCGCAAACGTGGCTTGCGGGATCGACTGGATTTGTGCGCATGGAGGTCATCCTCCCCCTGCTGGTGGCATTAGCGCCGTTTCTCGCTATAGGCATCTGGTGCGCGCGGGAGTTGCCGCTGCTTGCCCACGATGATTCCTCCGCAACCACCCTGGGCGTGAATATTTCCCGCCAGCGCGCCCTGCTGCTTATTGCGGCAACCGGTATCAGCGCCGTGGTGGTCTCGGTGGTGGGACCCATTGGGTTTATCGCGCTGCTAGCGCCGCACCTGGCGCGGATGGTGGCGCGCACCCCCACACCATCGCCGCTGGCATCGGCAGCCGCGGGCGCGGCGTTGCTTACCGTGTGCGCCGTCATCGCTGGCGCTATCCCGGTAAACGCGCCGGTGGGTGCGGTTTCCTCGGTCATCGGCGGCTGCGCCTTGGTGATAGTGGTGTGGAATGCGGCCGGGCGCAGCTAATCGTTGCGCCGCGGCACAGCGGGGGAAACGGACAAACACAGCGCCCGATGGTGCTAGACAGTCAGACGTGGATGAAGGAAAAGATATGACGAATAATCGGCCTAATCAGCCTAAACAGCCCACGAGCGCGAAGCCTCGGTGTAGCCTCCACGCCACCGGCATTCATGCGGGATATAAGGATGGCGAGGATATCCTTGCCGGCGTCGATCTGCACGCCCGCGCCGGCGAAGTCACCACGCTCATTGGGCCCAATGGCTGCGGCAAGTCCACGCTGCTGAAAACCCTCTCGAAAATCCTGGCCCCGCGGCAGGGCAGCGTCATGGTCGGGGAAGCTGACCTACATGCGCTGTCCGCGAAGGATGCCGCGCAGCAGGTGGCGCTGCTGCCACAGCACCCCGTGGCCCCCGATGGGCTGCGGGTAGGCGAGTTGGTCGCGCGCGGGCGTCATCCCTATCAGGGGAGGATGCGCGGCCTTTCCGCTACGGATCGGGAGATTATCGCGCAGGCCTGCGAGGCTACCGACATTGTGGACTTCCTCGATCGTGATATCGCTTCGCTATCGGGTGGGCAGCGCCAACGCGTCTGGCTGGCGTTGGCACTGGCACAAGATACGCCTGTGCTGCTTCTCGACGAACCCACAACCTTTCTCGACCCCGCCCATGCCATGCGCATGCTGGAGTTGGCACGCGCACAAGCGCAGGCGGGCAAAACAGTGGTTGTAGTCCTGCACGATCTCATGCTGGCGGGCCACTATTCTGATTCCATGGTGGTGATGAAAGCCGGAAAAATTATCGCGCGCGGGGCGCCGAAACAAGCGCTGTCCCCGCAGGTCTTGGCGCAGGCCTATGGCATCGAGGCTGAAGCCTGGGAGGATCCGCTGGGCGATGCCCCCATCATTGTTCCCCGCCGCGTCGTAGCGGCGCATTAGTGGAAACCTGCCAATTGTGGCTATTGCCCAGACGCTCTAGTTGACCTTTCTTTGTATATCTAGAAAGGAAATTGCCACTACAAAAAGATTGAGCACACTTCCTGCGCCGAGCAAAAAGGTGCCGATTCGATAAGATCCTGTGCCGACGGCCGCCATATTGCCGTAGATATAGACCCAGATGCCCCAGCCGATGAGCAGCACGAGGCCGGCAAGCCCGGAGAGCAGGCGGAGGCTACGTGGGGAGGTGGGGGCGAAGAACTTATAGGCGGCGTCGACAAGCGTGCAAGCCGCAAGCCCCAAACTCAGCCCGCCGGTCAACCAAACAGGAAGTAGAGCGGAGGTGCCAAAGACTACGGGCAGGATAAACGCGAGAAACGCGAGGATAAAGAGCGCGGAGTGCAGCCACAGGGTGCGCTTGGTGTAGGGCATAGCGCTGACTCTACTTCCTCACGCCGTGGTGGGTTAGCACCTTTGCGTGAAACGGTGATCCCTGCGGCGGCCGCGGCGAAGGACAGGATTTCCTTCCACTCCGCAGTTCCTAGTTCAGACAAAGCGGTGGCGTCGAGCCCGCGCTCATCAATCTGGGTCAACAATGCGGCCATGATGGTATCGCCGGCGCCAATGGTGTCGGCGACGGTGACCTTTGCGGCCGGCACCTGTAGTGCGGTGTCACCGGCCTGAACGCTAAGGCCCTCCCTGCCGCGGGTAATTACGACGACGGGGACCTGGGAAATGAGGTCGGTGCCGAGGAATTCCACCTCCTCGTCGGAAAGCTTGAGCACAGTGACGTGGGGGAGCAGGTCCGCTAGGAATTCTCGGTGCTCCTGGGTGGCGTAGAACGGGCGGATATTCGGATCGAGGGCGACCAAGGTACCTTGTGCGGCGAAATCCTTCAATAGTTGCGCATAGCGGGAGGCGCCAGGTTCAAGGGCAAGGGAGACCGTGCCAAAGCACGCGATATCGGCCGGAACCAATTGTGGCTCAACCAAGCGGTCGGCGGTGCCCTCGATATAGAAGTTATAGGAAGCGGAGCCGTCCTCATGGATGGTCGTGACGGCTAGCGTGGTGGGCTCATCGCCACGCTGCAGGTGGGTGGTGGTCACGCCTTCTGCCTCAAGGTGGCCAACGAGTTCCTGGCCAAATCCATCGGTAGAAAGGCGGGACTGGAACTCTACGTCCGCCCCCAGTCTCGCGGCAGCGATGGCCACGTTAAATGGCCCGCCGCCCAGCGCCGGGGTGTGGTCGTTCAAGCTGCCAGGGGCTACTGGAACGAGGTCCACGAGCCCTTCACCGCACACATGAATAGTCATATTTTCATAGTATCGGTGATATGAACTACCGGCCCAATTTTCACCTTGCCCCACCACAAGGCCGCCTCAATGATCCCAATGGTGTCTTTGTAGACGGTGATACCTTGCATGTTTACTACCAGCATGACCCTGCCTTCCCGCGCCAGCCCAAGCGCACCGGCTGGGGCCATGCGACCACACGTGTTTCCGCGCCCACGCCATGGCAACACCACCCGGATGCCTTATACCCGGATCTGCCCTATGACAAGGATGGATGCTATTCGGGCGGCGCGGTGGTCGATGGCACCGATGTCTGGCTGTTTTATACAGGCAACCTGAAACAAGACGGCCGCCGCATTCCCTCGCAGAACCGCGTGCGCGCCCTCGACCCTTCGGGCCCTGAAGGCGGCATCTATCTCCGCGATGAGAATAACCCCCTCATCCCGGACTCCCCGGGGGGTTATACGGGCCACTTCCGTGACCCACAGATCACCCGCGACGGTGACGGTTGGCGGATGGTCATCGGGGCCCAAACCGAAGATGAACGCGGCACCATTGTTCTCTACCGCTCCCAGGACTTAGCGCAGTGGGACTTTCAGAGCGAGATTGTTTTCGATGATCCTTCCCAGCTGCCGGGCGGATATATGTGGGAGTGCCCTAATCTCCTCACGCTAGGGGACAAGCAGGTACTCATCTTTTGCCCGCAAGCAGAAACGGACCGCTGCGGCTATGTCGTGGGCACGCTCGAAGGGTTGGATTTTCACATTGAGCGCGGCTTTACACTCTTGGATCACGGCACCCAGTTTTATGCGCCGCAGGCTACCGAGGACGGCATCCTGCTGGGGTGGATGGGCATGCCCGCCCAGGATGACACTCCGACGCAAGGCTGGGTGCACACCTTGACCCTGCCACGCCGCATCTGGCTTGAGGGTGACTACTTGCACCAAGAGCCGCTGTGGTCTGCCTTGCCGGAGACCCACGGGCCCGAAGGCTTTGGCTCCACCATCGATATCAAGGGCGAAGGTTCCTTTGCTCTTATCGACGCCGTCGGGGATGAAGCTTTCCGCGTCACCCAACGCGACGGGACCATTTCCTTTAATGGCGGAGAACCCATCGACTGCCCGGATGGTGAGATGCGCTTGATTGCGGATGGCTGCGCCGTTGAGGTCTATGCCGGGGGTGGTCGGATTGCTGCTTCGTTCGCGGTGTTTGGCGAGTCACCGTGGCAGGGGTGGGAACCGCGCGGGTAGGTGTACCTATCACCGGTGAAGTTGCCAACACTCCGCCCGAATGTGTGGACTTAGGCCCGAATTCCAGCTGTAATGGACATATGTAGTCACGTCCGGTATCAGGATGTGATCCATTACACTGAAGGGCTCATCTATGGACCACAAGGAAGTAGCCGCCCGCACGCTTAAGGCGCTCGGCGGCGAAGACAACATCATCGCACTCGCGCACTGCGCCACGCGCCTGCGCATGGTGCTACAAGATTCGGACAAGGTGGATACCGCCGCGCTGGATAATGACCCCGATCTCAAGGGCACCTTTGAGGCTGGCGGCATGTTCCAGGTCATCGTCGGCCCTGGTGACGTCAATATCGTCTTCCAGGAAATGACCAACCTGATTTCCAAGGACGTGGCCGTATCCACCGACCGTCTAAAAGACATCGCTGCTGAATCCGGCAACTGGTTTAGCCGAGCCGTCAAAGTCTTGGCGGATATCTTCGTGCCGCTCATCCCCATCCTATTGGGCGGCGGTTTGCTCATGGCTCTCAATAACGTCTTGACGGCCGAAGGCCTGTTTGGCGATAAATCCGTCATCGAGATGTTCCCGGCGTGGGAAGGCTTTGCCGGGCTAGTTAATTTGCTCGCCGCCGCGCCGTTCGCCTTTCTGCCCATCCTCGTCGGCTTTACCGCGACGAAGCGCTTTGGTGGCAACGAGTTCCTTGGCGCCGGTATGGCTATGGCGATGGTCATGCCGGATTTGGTCAGCGGCTACAACGTGGCTGAAGCGATTGAAAGCGGCGAGATGTCCTATTGGAATATCTTTGGCTTCGACGTCGCCCAGGCCGGCTACCAAGGTTCCATCCTTCCTATCTTGGTGATTTCGTGGATCCTCGCCACCTTGGAGAAATTCCTGCACAAGCACCTCAAGGGCACGGTGGACTTCATGCTTACCCCGCTGCTCACGCTGCTCATTACCGGTTTCTTAACCTTTATGGGCCTGGGGCCCATCCTGCGCACGGCCGGCGAGTGGCTTGGCATGGGACTAGCTAACCTCTATGACTTTGCCGGTCCAGTGGCCGGTTTCCTCTTCGGCCTTGTTTATTCGCCGATTGTGATTACCGGCTTGCACCAATCCTTCCCGCCGATTGAGACGATGTTGTGGAACGAGGGCGGTTCCTTTATCTTCCCGATTGCCTCCATGGCCAATATCGCCCAAGGTGGTGTCGCGCTCGCCGTATACTTCCTGGCCCGCTCCGAAAAGCTCAAAGGGCTGGCCGGTGCCTCCGGCATTTCTGCCCTGTTCGGTATTACTGAGCCCGCTATCTTCGGCGTGAACCTCCGCTTGCGCTGGCCGTTTTATATCGGTATGGCGGCTTCCGCCATTTCTTCTGCCTTCATCGCCATCTTTGGCGTGCTTGCCGATGCCCTCGGCGCCGCCGGCTTCATCGGTTTCGTCTCCGTCCCCCGCTTTGTGCCGACCTTCCTCCTGTGTGGTGTCATCTCCTTCGTGATTGCCTTTGTGGGCGCGTACCTCTACGGCCGCGTGCTCATTCGGAAGAATGGCTCCATCGATCCGGACGAGGTCAATCCTCCCGCAGCCGAAGCTCAGGCTGTCGCTGCTACCCCAGCCGCGGTAGCTGCCGACGATGCCTGCACCATCTTCTCCCCACTGGAGGGCACCGCCGTGCCACTGTCTCAGGTCAGCGATCCTATGTTTGCCGGTGGCAAGCTAGGCCAGGGCGTGGCAATCGAGCCCACCGTGGGCAAGCTGGTTGCGCCTGCCGACGGCAAAATCACCGTTACTTTCCCTCCCACCATGCCTATGCCATTCGTGCCAAGGACTCAGTGGTGGGCAACATCGATATCCTCATGCATATCGGATTCGATACGGTAAACCTCAAGGGTGAGCACTTCACCTCCCACGTCACCAAGGGCGATGAGGTCAAGCGGGGCGATATCCTCGCCGAATTCGATATCGACGCTATCAAGGCCGCCGGCCTTCCCGTGACCACTCCGGTGGTTGTCTCGAATTCGAAGAAGACCGGCCCGGTCATCCCTACTGAGGCCTTCCGCCCCGGCGAACTTATTGGCTCCGGTACCGATATCTTCACCGTGGATCCCAAGCCCGAGCCAGCATCCACACCGACCACTGGCCATGCAGCTACACCTGCATCCACTGACGAGCCTTCCAGTACAACCAGCTAGCTCTAAAGAACAAAGGCCGAACTGAGAGATACTTCTTCCCAGTTCGGCCGTTGGCGTATTAGAAACAACTGTGTCCCCATGGCCAAAAGCTCATTTGGAGCCCAAGCGAATTGCGATGCACCAGGGAGTCCACAGCAAAAAGCTGCGCCGTCCGGACCGAAGCCCGACCGACGCAGCAAGTCTCAATTCAGTTTCCTATCTAGTAGGGAGGCTCTTGCTTAAGCGAAGAACTTGCGGCGTGCGGTGAAAGCGCCAGCAGCAACCATTGCAGCTACGGCCAGAGCAGCCAGAGCCTGTGCAACGGAGTTGGAGCCGGTCTCAGCGGACATACCACGTGCGGAGTCTGCAGATTCGCCAGTTGCCGGGGCAGATAGTGCGGAAGGAACCTCAGCCTGGGCAGCGTCGCCCTTAGCGAGCTGACCGACCTGGGCGATAACTTCGTCCTTGTTAGCGTTCAGCATCTGCTCGGAAGCAGCCTTTTCCTCAGCGGTCGGTTCCTGGTTCTTGCGTGCCTCGTCCTTGACGTAGGTCTTGCCGTCCTGGGAAAGGTACCAGGTGATGCCACCGATGATCAGTGCAGCTGGCAGTGCCAACCAAGCCAGCTTATTCTTGTCGAATTCAGGCTTCGAATCCTCAGACAGGAACGCCTCAGCGTAAGAATTGCGCATCTCGTCGGTGATCTCTTCATTCACCAGAGCTGGGTCGTTGACGTAAACCTTCGGATCCTTCAGGCTCTGGTACCACTCGTTGCCCTCGGCGTCCTTCTTCGTAGCTGGAGCAGGGATACCTTCTTTGTTGGAGCTCTCGGAGTCAGTACCCTCGGCGTCGGCTGTGCCTTCAGTGTCAGTCTCGTTTCCAGGGGTCTCAGGATCAGCGCTTTCACCATCCTTTGACTGCTGACGCTCCCAGATGGCGCGAGCTTGATCCTCAGTGAGGGTAGGTACGGTGTCCTCGCCGGCTGGGTTCTCAAAGCGGTTGCGTGGTGCGTAGCTGCCGTCGGGCTGCTTGTCGTAGGTAATGCCATTGGTCTCGATGGAAGCCGGTAGTGGCATCTGAGCCTGTGCAATAGCTGCGCCGCCAAAGGCGAGTGCGCCGGTCAGTACAGCAGCAGTCAGGGTCTGTGGCAAACGCTTCATGTGTTTCTCCTTCGGGAAATATGGGAAAGAGCAAAGAAACGTCTTTCGCGGGCAAATACCAGTAGTCACAGAATTTGCAGTTGTTGCATGAAAATCAGAAGTTAACTGAAATTCTCATGCGTTACAGCAGTGAAAGATCAAACCATTAGAATGGCTGCGCGATGGACTTTGCACTGAGCGTTGTTAAAGTGTGGTTCATATGTGCAGATTGTGGCGATGATTTTGGAGCCTATGCGTGTCGTAGTATTCGAAATAAGAGGCCGAGGGGTAAGTGGGTGTACTGACGGAAATATATGTGGAGGTAGGGGGGCGTCGGTAATCACTAAGCGGCGTTTTGGTATGGGCGCTGGCGTGTGGTTGAATGTATAGGTTGCAAAAGCTGGTCGGCCCGTAGTGGTGCGTTTCCGAACCGCCGGTCCGAGACCCTTCGGCACAGTCCGTTGTCAAGGCTTGAGCATCGCAAGTTTGTAGACCGCGTGCGGCAAGGACGGAAATCTTACCGCACATCAATCCAGGTCAGGAGACCCATAGTGATTCAGCAAGAATCGCGTCTGCGCGTCGCCGACAACTCTGGTGCACGTGAACTGCTGTGCATCCGCGTTCTCGGCGGCTCTGTCCGACGCTCCGCTGGCATCGGCGACGTCATCGTCGCGACTGTCAAGGACGCTGTCCCAGGTGGCAACGTCAAGGAAGGCGACATTGTAAAGGCAGTTATCGTCCGCGCGAAGAAGGAAACCCGTCGTCCAGACGGCTCCTACATTCGCTTTGACGAGAACGCTGCAGTTGTTCTCAAGGGCGATAGCGAGCCTCGTGGTACCCGTATCTTCGGACCGGTTGCTCGCGAACTTCGTGACAAGCGTTTCATGAAGATCGTTTCTCTCGCACCGGAGGTGATCTAGTCTTATGAAGATCCATAAGGGAGATATGGTGATCGTCATTTCGGGCCCAGATAAGGGCGCGAAGGGCAAGGTCATCGAGGCATACCCAAAGCGTGACAAGGTCCTCGTAGAGGGCGTTAACCGCATCAAGAAGCACGTCGCAAACTCTGCTGCCGAGCGTGGCGCCGAGTCCGGCGGAATCGTTACCCAGGAAGCACCGATCCACGTGTCCAACGTTGCGATCGTTGACTCCGAAGGCAACCCGACCCGCGTGGGCTACCGTTTCGACGAGAACGGCAAGAAGGTCCGTATCGCGCGTAGCAACGGGAAGGACATCTAAAAATGAGCGAGAACTACACCCCGCGTCTGAAGACTCGCTACCGCGAGGAAATCCGCAAGACCCTGAATGACGAGTTCAAGTACGACAACGTCATGCAGATCCCTGGTGTCACCAAGGTTGTTGTCAACATGGGTGTTGGCGAAGCCGCACGTGACTCCAAGGTCATCAACGGCGCACTCGAGGATCTGACCGCTATTACCGGTCAGAAGCCGCAGTTGCGTCGCGCTAAGAAGTCCATCGCGAACTTCAAGCTTCGTGAGGGCATGCCCATTGGCGCACGCGTTACCCTGCGCGGCGACCGCATGTGGGAGTTCCTAGACCGCCTGCTGACCATCGCGCTGCCACGTATTCGTGATTTCCGCGGTCTGTCTGATCAGCAGTTCGACGGCCACGGCAACTACACCTTCGGCCTGTCCGAGCAGTCCATGTTCTACGAGATCGACATCGACAAGATCGACCGCCCTCGTGGTATGGACATCACCGTCGTTACCACCGCTACTAACGACGACGAGGGGCGCAAGCTCCTGCGCGAGCTTGGCTTCCCGTTCAAGTAAATAGAGCGCTAAGACATCCCAACTCCCCGGAAAGGGGCGTTGGGATTTTCTAGTTTTACCGAGCGCTTCGAATTCCACGGGGCGAAGGCGCTGGCTCCTGCCAGTGCGGCTTAGGCGCTTTCGGTCTCGGTGTGCGTAGTGCCCTCATAATGCCGGCCGACGACCGCGTTGCGCACTCCCGGCTCCAAAGGGTTGGCAGGTTGAATGCAACTGATGGTGAGAAAACGGCCGGGCATGGGGCCCTCGCCCCAAATAGAAGCGTCGTCAGAAAGCCCCTGTTTATCTGGGTCGTGTAAGTCGGTACCGGTATAGATGAGCCAGTTCTGGCCGGAATTCTGCGTGCGCACGTAGAGCTTGTCTCCCAGATGGACCTTTTGCTCGTTCGTGGAGCCATCTAGAGATTATTAAACACGCCCGGTACGCCCACACCGGTATGGCTGGCGATGACCACGATGTCTTGAGCCGTCGTGGCCGGCAGTGAATAATGGCGGTCTTCGGCAGTGTAGGTGCAGGCCTTATTCATGGAATCCGGATTGATGGCACCGTTGGCTACGAGGCAGGAGCCGTCCTGAAAATCGGCATGGACCTCAATAGCTGGGATGAAGAGCTCGACTGCAGGTGAAGGATCGATGGCAGGTGCCTCTTCTGCGGTGACCTCATTGGTCTCTAGACCCTCTGGTGGGTTGACCACGCGGTTGATTGTGCTGGCGAGTAACACGGTAGCAACGATGCCGATAACCACGCGAAGGATGCCGGAGGACTTCCATACCTTTTTGATTCGCTCCCACAGGGTGGGTTTGCGACGGTGGCGGGGAAGTGAGGTGTCCTCAATGAGGCGTGGTGGGCGGCGGCGCTGTTGTTGGCGGGTGCGCGTTTCGGTCTGGCGCCACTGGCGATCAGCATTTGTGCGGTCGGATCGCGATGGAACGCTCCGGCGTCCGTTAGTGGGCAGCCGATTCGGTTCCCCTCCGCGGCCGGGGTTGGGAATCCATGCGACCTCCGAAGAGAAATTACGGGTAATAGGAAAGCTCTAGCTTACAACGCAGGGGCATGCTTACCCGGAATTGACGCGGAATCAGGTGGTCAGGATAAGATTAGAAGGATTTAATTCTCTCTAATTAATGAGGTAGAAATGTCTCTCAATGATGCCGCCAAGGCGGCGGCCGTCAAGAAGGTCACCTTATTAGATGAATCCTTCGCTCGCTTTGCGGTTCGCGCTACCTTGGCGGGTGTGTACCTGTGCATCGGTACCGCCTTTGCCGGTGTGGTAGGCCAGGCCGTCAACGGCGTTGCGCCGGGAATGGGCTCCGTGGCTTTCGCCCTATTTTTCGGCGTAGGCCTCTTCGCCATTCTGCTCTTGGGGGCCGATCTGGCTACCGGCAACATGATGTACATGGTCTATGCCGCCAGCAATAAGCACGTGACGTGGGGCAAGGCCCTGTACCTGCTGCTTATCACCACCATTTTCAACCTGGTGGGCGCGATCATTTTTGCCGCCATTATGGCGATGTCTGCCAAGTTCGCTGACCTAGATCCCTCGCACCTTTTGGTGACGGTTTCTGAAGGCAAGCTCACCAAGTCCCCGCAAGGCATGGTGGTAGAGGCAATTGCCGCGAACTTCGTGGTCAATATGGGTATCGTGGGAGCCATTTTTGCCAAGGACGCGGCTTCGAAGTTCTTCGTGATTATCCCGATTATCGGCGCCTTCGTGGCGTTGGGGCTGGAACACGTTATTGCGAACTTCTGCCTGTTTAGCATCACGCTCTTCGCTTCCGACCCAGTGCCGGCAACCCTGACTGTTGGCAACGTGGCGCTCAATTGGATCCTGGTGTGGATCGGCAACTTCATTGGCGGCGGCCTATTGGTTGGCGGAGTGTACTCGTGGCTCAACCGCGGCCCAGAGGCCTACCGCGACTAGGCGAGCTCGCCGGAATACACATTAAAGCGGTCGCCGCGAGCAAATCCCACGAGCGCCATGCCGGTCTCGCGGGCCGTTTCCACCGCTAGGGAGGAGGCGGCGCTGACGGCAACCAGCATTCCGAAGCCGGCCATCGCCGCTTTTTGGACGAGCTCAAAGCTGGCGCGCGAGCTCATTACCAAAATGAGATCGTCAGAAGGCAGTCGATCTTCTAGCAGAAGGTGACCGATGACCTTATCGGCGGCATTGTGCCGGCCGATGTCTTCGCGGATGACAACCGGTTCACCGGCCAAGGTGAAGGCACCGGCGGCGTGAATGCCGCCGGTCTTTTTAAATTGCTTCTGTTCGGCGCGAAGTGCTTCGGGCAGCTTGGATACGACATAGGGATCCACCGGCACGTGGGGAATCGGGTAACGCGTCTGCTTGATTAATGCCTCGATAGAGGAGGTGCCGCAGACGCCGCAGGCGGAGGTTGTGGTGGTCAGGCGCAGATCACTTAGGTCCAGCACATTCTTTTTCGCTAGATCGACGTCGAGCAAATTATAAGTATTCATTCCGTCGACGGTGGAGCCGGCGCAGTAGCGGGCCTCCGTGACGTCGCCAAGCGAGGCAATATGGCCTTCCGAATGCAAGAAACCGTGCGCCAGCTCGATGTCATGGCCGGGAGTGCGCATGGTGGTAGTAATGGTCTGGCCGCCCACGCGGATTTCCAGGGGCTCCTCGCCGGCGACAGTATCGGCGCGGGTATCAACCTGCAGGCTTTCTCCCAAACGGACCTTGGTGACGGCGAAGGTGGAATTCTTGCGGCCGGCCACTACTGCAGCACCTGCTTTAGGGTGTCAATATTGCTACGTGCTTCGTCTACATCGCTAGAAGCGAGGCCGACGAGGAAGGCCGTAAGCGGGGCCGCCGGGCGGGAGCGATTATGTGCAACGTCTTTGGTTAAGTCCAGGATTTCCCGGGTGAGCGCGGTTGCCTCTTGTGGATCGAGGCCAAGGTGACGGGCGGCTTCTTCCAGCCACTCGTGGGCGGATTGGAGGGGGTCCTCATGCGTTTGGGTCATAGCCATCTCCTTGTTTATGTTCGTGCTGGTCTTGACTCTAATGACTGGGCGGGACTATTTGGAAAACCCCAGGCTATGGCGTAGCATAGTACCTCGTGCTTGCGCCGAGGCTTCGGCTTGCCTCGATCATTGCGAATTTTGGCACGCTGAGCTGCAGAAAGCGCCGAGCCGTTGCAAGAACTGAACATCAACTTTGTTGTAGGCCCCTCGCCGTAGATAGCGGACCGTTGTCTGAATCAAAGGGTGGCGAGCGCCTCACGGTACTGACCGTGGGGAGCGTGAGTAGCCCGAAATCACACGGAGAACGCTTTGGTGAGCACGGGAACCGCAACGAGAAAGGTACACGGTCACTCATATGACTATGACTGATCCTATTGCCGACATGCTGTCGCGTGTGCGCAACGCAAGTAATGCGCACCATGACACCGTGTCGATGCCTACCTCCAAGCTGAAGGCAAATATTGCCGACATCTTGAAGCAGGAAGGCTACATCGCTGACTACACCGTCGAGGGCCACACCCTGTCCCTCGAGCTGAAGTACAACAACCGCGAGCGCTCCCTGTCTGGCCTGCGTCGCGTGTCTAAGCCGGGTCTGCGTGTGTACGCAAAGTCCACCGAACTGCCACAGGTCTTGGGCGGCCTGGGCGTGGCTATTATTTCCACGTCCCACGGCGTGCTGACTGACCGTCAGGCTGAGGAGAAGGGCGTAGGCGGAGAAGTTCTCGCCTACGTCTGGTAAAGGGAGGTTTGACACATGTCTCGAGTCGGTCTAGCACCAATCGCCGTGCCAAACGGCGTCGAAATCAAGATCAACGGCCAAGACGTTGAGGTGAAGGGCCCAAAGGGTACCCAGAGCGTTAACGTTCCAGAGCCAATCGCCATCAACCTGGAAGACGGCGTACTGTCCGTCTCCCGCCCTGATGACCACCGCAAGCACCGTGCTCTGCACGGTCTGTCCCGCTCCCTGCTGAACAACGCCGTTATCGGCGTGACCGAGGGCTACACCATCAAGATGGAAATCTTCGGTGTCGGCTACCGTGTCCAGCAGAAGGGCAAGGACCTGGAATTCAGCCTGGGCTACTCCCACCCGATCCTCATCGAGGCTCCGGAGGGAATTACCTTCGCAGTGGACGGCGCAACCAAGCTGTCCATTACCGGTATTGACAAGCAACTAGTCGGACAGATCGCCGCTAATATCCGTCGTCTGCGTAAGGACGATCCTTATAAGGGCAAGGGTATTCGCTACGAAGGCGAGCAGATCCGTCGCAAGGTCGGAAAGACGGGTAAGTAAGCAATGGCAAACACTGAAAACACCAAGCGCACTCCAGTCGGCAAGGACATCTCCTCCCGTCGTCGCGAAGCACGCGCACGCCGTCACTTCCGTATCCGTAAGACCCTGCGCGGCACCCCTGAGGCACCGCGCCTGGTTCTTCACCGCTCCTCACGTCACATGCACGTCCAGGTCATCGATGACCTGGCAGGCCACACCCTGGTCTCCGCATCCTCCATGGAGGCGGACGTTCGTGCACTCGAGGGCGATAAGAAGGCCAAGGCTGCCAAGGTAGGCGAGCTGGTTGCCGAGCGCGCAAAGGCCGCTGGCATCGAGCACGTCGTATTTGACCGCGCAGGCTACAAGTACCACGGCCGCGTCGCTGCGCTGGCTGACGCCGCACGTGAAGGTGGTCTGAAGTTCTAATGATCATCGTCAACGGAAACATCAACGGAAGGAACGCCTAATGTCGGACCGTGAACAGCGTGACGGCGGACGCTCCGCCGAGAACAACAAGAACAACCGCGGTGGCAACGGCCGCCGCAACGATCGTCGTAACCACCAGGACAACGAGCGCGATAAGTACATCGAGCGCGTTGTGACCATCAACCGCGTCTCCAAGACCGTTAAGGGTGGCCGCAACATGTCCTTCACCGCTCTCGTCGTCGTTGGTGACGGCCAGGGTCAGGTTGGCGTTGGCTACGGCAAGGCCAAGGAAGTCCCGGCCGCAATCCAGAAGGGTGCTGAAGAGGCTCGCAAGAACTTCTTCCGCGTTCCGATGATTGCCGGCACCATCACCCACCCGGTTGAGGGTCGCGACGCAGCTGGCATCGTTATGATGAAGCCTGCCGCACCTGGTACCGGTGTTATCGCCGGTGGTGCTGCTCGTCCAGTGCTTGAATGCGCTGGCGTGCAGGACATCCTGTCGAAGTCCCTGGGCTCCGACAATGCACTCAACGTCGTCCGCGCTACCGTGGACGGCCTCAAGCAGCTGGTCCGCCCTGAAGAGGTTGCCGCACGTCGTGGCAAGTCCATCGAAGAGGTCACCCCGGCCCGTATGCTGCGCAAGCGCGCAGGTCAGGAGGCATAAGCAATGGCTCTGAAGATTACACAGGTAAAGGGCCTGGTGGGCACCAAGCCGAACCACCGCAAGAACATTGAGGCCCTCGGCCTCAAGCGCATCGGTCAGTCCGTAGTTAAGCAGGACACCCCGATCGTTCGCGGTATGGTTCACAAGGTTCGCCACCTGGTCACCGTCGAAGAAGTGGCAGGGGAGTAAACCATGGCTGATATCATCAAGCTGCACGACCTGCGCCCAACCGCAGGAGCAAATAAGCCTAAGACCCGCGTTGGCCGCGGTGAGGCATCCAAGGGTAAGACCGCTGGTCGCGGTACCAAGGGCACCGGTGCTCGTAAGCAGGTTTCCGCTGCTTTCGAGGGTGGCCAGATGCCGATCCACATGCGTCTGCCTAAGTTGAAGGGCTTCAAGAACCCGAACCACGTTGAGTACCAGGTAGTCAACGTTGCTGACCTGGCTGAGAAGTTCGCAGATGGCGGCGACATCACCGTTGCTGACATCGCAGCTGCTGGCCTGGTCCGCGCTAATAAGCCGGTCAAGGTTCTGGGCAACGGCGACATCAACGTTAAGTTGAACGTCACCGCTGATAAGTTCTCCAAGTCTGCTGTAGAGAAGATCGAGGCTGCTGGCGGATCCGCCAACACCAAGTAATCTCTTTCAAGTAGATTTTCGTCCCCCTCTCCGCACCAGCGGAGCAGGGGGATGATTTCGTTTGGTAAGCGCCCTGGTGCCGGTATAGAGCACAGTACCTTGGTTATGGACACAATTGGTGCTGGAAATAGCTGACAGGAAACCTTTATTAATAAATAAGGTTGCCGGTATGGCGATATATATTCATGAGTGTTAAAGTCAATCTTAGTTGAAAATCATCTACCGTTAAGGAGACTCTTATGTCGTCTATTTCTTCGCTGCTCGCAACCGCAGTCGCTGCCATCATGCCATTTGCCGGCTCTACCGGCCCAGTCGACGCCCAGGAACAGCTCTCCCAGCCGGATCCTGCTGAGACCACTCAGACCGCGCCTGCCGAAGTTGGCGAGCAGAACGCTCAGGACCAGCAGCCCGGCGCTCACGCTGAGAAGGGCCGTATCACCGGTGACAAGGAAGACGTCATCAACGGTGACGCAGAGGGTGCCGAAGAGGTCGATCCAGGGTTCAACGGTGGCAACCTGCAGAGCGGTAAGCTGGCCGTGCAGCGTGAGCTGGCCCTAGCTACCCAGGAGGCCGGCCACGAGTTCATGAACATCGAGTTTAAGGATGACCACTCTGCTCACCTGACCTTCCCGGAGACCTATAACCCGGAGAAGGATGAGGCAGCTGTGCAGCGCGTCATGGACGCCCTGAAGATCAACGGCTACGACAACATCACCGCGGCCTACTAAAGCGCGAGTGTCCCAAGACTTCGGGACGAAAAGGAGGGTGGAACGCTCGGGGAGGGCGTTCCACCCTTTATGCTTTTCCAACCAGGGTAGGCGCGGGGGAGGGAAGGCCTAGGCCTCGTCTACGGTTTTTTCGTACAGGCCAGGGAAGCGGTCATCCGGATCGGTAACCGCTTTGATGGTGGCGGGAAGGTTGCCACCGTAGAGTTCTTCGAATTTTTCCCGGGAATAGAAGGCTTCGGAGTAGAGGGACTTGTGTCCGCCAAGCTCGTTGACCTTGGATTCAATGACGCGGTTGAAAGCGCCATTATTCGGGGCGGAAGGGTCGACGTGGTCGCCTTCTACGCCGGACCAAAAGCCAACATTGACCCAGGTCTGCCCGGGGCGAAGCGGGTAGAGCGGCCAGGGGTCGCTCGAGTTAGAGGCGAGGTCGCCGGTGCCTACTAGCTCTTCCACGCCATCGCGAAGTCGGATTGGACAGAGCCACACCGGCTGGATATCGGAAGCATTAAAGAACCAATGGAGGAATTCCGGCAGGTTTTCTGGAGTGACCTCGATATCTTGGACCACGCGTTCAGCACGTGGCTTGCCGTGGGGCTTTTTGATGAAGTTATATTCCAGCTCGTATTTGCGGTCGAGCCGGACCAATTTCCAATAAAAAGAACTGCGGCGCAATTCGCGCGGCCACACCTTGCGCACCTTCGGGTTCTGCGCGCCAAAGGCGCGCGAGCACCAGAACCAGTCGGTATCCCAGCGCCAGATATAGTCGCGGATGGTCAGGCGGTCGCGCCGGATGTCAGAGGCGTGCTGGAGGCTGCGGTAGTAAATCTTGTCCCGCGTGTAATCGGAGGTTGGGCCCTCCTCGTCGGTAAAGCGGGCGAAGACGAGGTAGGCCTCGTCCTCGGAGAAGACCACGCCGTCGAGGCCATGGACGGGCTCGCCGCGGTGCGTGTGGGAAGAGGCGACGTCGGCAAGCACGCGGCTCGCCTCCTCCACGGTGTGGAAACGCTCCTCGCGCAATTCCACATAGGCGGGCACGGGCTCTAACTCGATCTTCAGGCGCACCGCATAGCCCAGCGAGCCATAGGAGTTGGGGAAGAGACGGAAGAGATCCACATTCTGCTCGCGGGAGCAGGTAAGGATCTCACCCGTGCCGGTAAGCACGTCCATCTCGAGGACGGACTCGTGCGGCAAGCCATTGCGAAAGCTCGTGGATTCCACGCCCATGCCAGTAACCGCACCGCCCAAAGTAATGGTCTTAAGCTGCGGTACGACGAAGGGCATGAGGCCATGGGCCAGGGTGGCATCCACGAGGTCCTCATAGGTGCACATGCCCTGCACATCGGCCGTGCGGGCAACTGGATCGACCTCAATGACGCCGCTAAGGCCGGATACGTCGAGGCCTTCCTGCGCCTCGCTGCGGCTACGGAAGAGATTGGAGGTCTTCTTGGCTAGGCGCACGCGCTTTCCGGCCGGGACAGCACGGAAACTCGCCAGCAGCTTGTCGACGCCCTCTTGGTGCGCCGTCCATCCCACCGGCTCAATGGGCATGGCATCCACCGGTCGCGGTTGGGCAGCGGCGAGGCGTTCGCGCAGATTATCAATGAGAGTCATGGCACCCCTCCTTAAAAGCGGCTATCTTCCCACCAGCGGCGCTCAGGCACACCGGCGCGGGAGCCGGCCTCGCCCAGCTTGACGCCGAGGAAGTGATAAAGGTTGATGATATTGCGCTCAAAGCCCCATTCGGATCCGGCCATATAAATGCCGTAGAGGCGAGCGGTGGGTAGGCCCACGGTTGCGCAGGCCTCGTCCCAATTGTCCTTCAGGTTCTCGCACCAGTCATGCAGCGTGCGCATGTAATCAAACCGGAGGGACTCGGTGTGGATGACTTCGAAGCCATTATCTTGCATCGCCTTGGTGACATTGCCGGAGCCGGTGAGCTCGCCGTCCGGGAAGATATAGCGGTCAATGAAGCCGCCCTTGGGCGTCTTGTGGTTATCCGGGTAGGTGATGTTGTGGTTGAGCATCAGGCCGCCCACCTTCAACTTGCCATGGAGGAACTTGAAGAAGTCATCGTAATTCTTTACACCGATGTGCTCGATAATGCCGATGGCGGAGATAGCATCGAAGCCCTCTTCGGTGATATCGCGGTAATCCATGAAGCGTACTTCCGCCAAGTCTTGGAGGCCTTCCTCCTCAATCTTGCGCTGGCCCCACTCGGCCTGTTCCTTGGATAGGGTGACGCCAATGGACTTCACGCCGCGGCGCGCCGCGTAGCGCACCATGCCGCCCCAGCCACAGCCCACGTCCAAGTGGCGGTCGCCCTCCTGGAGGCGCAGCTTGTCGAAGATGAGGCGGTATTTATTCTCCTGCGCTTCCTCCAAGGTGGCGTCTGGGGAAGGGTAGTAGGCGCAGGTATAGGTCATCGAATCGCCCAAGAAGAGCTCATAAAAGTCATTGCCCACGTCGTAGTGATCAGAAATGACATCAGCATCGCGCTGCTTCGAGTGCTTGGATAGGCCGTCGTGTAGCTTGCGGCGCAGCCAAGAGGCACGCTCTACCTCGGGAACAGGCTGGATCTGGAAGGCGCCCATGGACGCCAGCGAGCGCACCACGCGCGCCAGTGTCTTCGCATCCGGCTTTTCAAACTTGTCGTACATGGCATGTAGGGCGTCGAAGATGCCATAGGGGTGGGCTGGGTGATCGCCGTGGACCGTGATGCCGTCGGTGACATAGGCGCGGGCGAATCCCACATCGCCGGGATGGGTGGCTATAAAAGACAAGCCTTCAAGGCTGTTAATAGTCACCTTGTACTGGGCATCCTCCGGTCCGGTCGCGGATCCGTCGAAGGCTTCCCAGCGGAAGGGATTGGGGCTAGGGACAAATACGTCGATGATCTCAGCTACGGTCATCGGCGTGAATTTCTTTTTCATAAGTACTTCTTTCGAAAATAGTTGGTTCACACCAATAACGGCCTCGTGGCTCATGGGGCTGTGAGGTCGGAGACTTTACTAGGGGATTGCATGTGTGCAATACCCCCTCATGGTAAACCCCGAAGGCAAAACGTGCGAAAGAACAAGCAATGATGGTCACACTATTGGGTATTAATGTGGCTATGGGGGACAAGGCTGGTAGGGTTGTGGGGTCATAAGTGTTCAACCGTCCCTGAAAGAAGCCTAAAATTCCCCTTAGCCGTCCGGCTTAAGGGGTGCGGTTTCCTAGGGGCAGATGAGTTTCCACCTCCGTGTATGAGCGCGAAACCCTCCCTAGATTTCGCGTTCGGCAGCGGTAGGCCAGGAGGATTTTGTAGTGTCCGCCATTATCCAGGCTTTTAAGGATGCCGACCTACGTAAGAAGATCATTTTCACCATCGTGATGGTCATTGCGTACCGCGTCGGCGCACAGATCCCGTCCCCGGGTGTTGACTATGCGTCAATTGCTGGCCGCTTGCGCCAGCTGACCGAGCAGTCCGGAGACCTTTACTCCGTCATTAATCTCTTCTCGGGTGGCGCATTGCTGCAGCTGTCGATCTTCGCCATCGGCATCATGCCGTACATTACGGCCTCGATTATCGTGCAGCTGTTGACCGTGGTCATTCCCCGCTTCGAGGAATTGAAGAAGGAAGGCCAGTCCGGTCAGGCCAAGATGACCCAGTACACTCGCTACCTGACCTTAGCGTTGGCGTTGCTACAATCCTCCGGCATCGTCGCACTGGCAGACCGCGAGCAGCTGCTGGGCCAGGGCGTACAGGTCTTGGCAGAAGACCGTAACTTCTTTACCCTCATCGTCCTGGTAATCACCATGACGTCGGGCGCCGTGCTGGTGATGTGGATGGGCGAGCTCATCACCGAAAAGGGCATTGGTAACGGTATGTCCCTGCTCATCTTCGCCGGCATTGCAACCCGCCTGCCTACCGATGGTGTCAGCATTTTGCAGAATAACGGTGGCCTCGTCTTTGCCATGGTCGTTGCTGGCTTGGTTGTCCTCGTTGTGGGCATCACCTTCATCGAGCAGGGCCAGCGCCGTATCCCGGTCCAGTACGCCAAGCGCATGGTTGGCCGCCGTCAGTACGGTGGTTCCTCTACCTACCTGCCGCTGAAGGTCAACCAGGCCGGCGTTATTCCGGTCATCTTTGCCTCCTCCCTTATCTACATGCCGGTGCTCATTACCCAGATCGTGAACTCTGGCTCCGCCGGTACCCCCGATAACTGGTGGCAGCGCAATGTCATCGCACACCTGCAGGCGCCATCGTCCTGGCAGTACATCGTGCTGTACTTCGTGCTGACTATCTTCTTCGCTTATTTCTACGTTTCGGTTCAGTACGATCCGGCAGAGCAGGCGGATAATATGAAGAAGTATGGTGGCTTCATTCCGGGTATCCGCCCGGGCCGTCCGACCGCGGAGTACCTTGGTTATGTGATGAACCGTCTGCTGTGCGTGGGCGCCCTGTACTTGGCAGTTATCGCCATTTTGCCGAATATCCTCTTGGATCTCGGTGTGGGCCGCGCTTCTGCCAGCGGTACCTCCGCCTTTGGCGGTACGGCCATCCTGATTATGGTCTCTGTCGCTTTGACTACGGTCAAGCAGATCGAGTCCCAGCTACTGCAATCCAACTACGAAGGACTACTTAAGTAATGCGTCTTGTACTTCTAGGCCCTCCCGGTGCCGGCAAGGGCACCCAGGCAGCTATCCTCAGCGAGAAGCTGAACGTTCCGCACATCTCCACCGGCGATCTCTTCCGCGCCAATATTGGCGAAGGCACCCCGCTGGGTGTGGAAGCAAAGTCTTATATCGACGCAGGCAAGCTGGTACCTACCGACGTCACCGCTCGTATGGTCGAGGATCGCCTCAACCAGGACGATGCCAAGAATGGCTTCCTGCTGGACGGTTTCCCTCGTACTACCGAGCAAGCAGACATCCTGGAAGAGCTGCTGTCCAAGAAGGGCGAAAAGCTCGACGGCGTGCTCAACTTCGAAGTATCTGAGGACGTAGTTGTCGAGCGCATGATGGCTCGCGGCCGCGCCGACGATAACGAGGAGACCATTCGCACCCGTCTCGGTGTATACCGTGAGGAGACCTTCCCGCTCATTGAACACTACGGCGATGCCATTATCCCCATCAAGGCCGAAGGTACCGTGGAGGAAATCAACGCCCGTGCGATGGAAGCACTGGGTAAGTAAGCATGGCTTTTCGACGCCGCAGTAAGCGCATCCCCGCCCGCACCCCGGGTGAGTTAGACGCCATGCAGGCCGCCGGCGAGATCGTCGGCAAGGCACTGCAGGAAGTCCGCGCTGCTGCGGCGTCTGGCGTATCTACCCTCGAGCTAGATGCAGTGGCCGAGCAGACCATTCGCGATGCCGGGGCATATCCCACTTTTAAGGGCTACGAGGGCTTCCCGGGCTCCATTTGCGCTTCGGTTAATGATGTCATCGTCCACGGAATCCCAGACCAGGAAACCGTCCTCGCCGAAGGTGACCTAGTTTCCATTGATTGTGGGGCCACGCTCGACGGCTGGGTCGGCGATAGCGCATGGTCCTTCGCCGTGGGCAAGCTCGATTCAGATGTCGAGGCCCTCAATAAGGCCACCGAGTGGGTCCTTATGGAAGGCATGCAAGCTATGGTTCCGGGCAATCTGCTTACCGATGTCTCCCATGCCTTAGAGCAAGCCACCCGCCGTGCCGAGGACAAATTCGGTGTGGAGCTTTTTATCGTCGATGGCTACGGCGGACACGGAATTGGCCGCACCATGCATGAGGATCCCTACCTAGCTAACGAAGGCCGGCCCGGACGCGGCCCGCTGATTCAGGAAGGTTCCGTACTGGCCATCGAACCCATGCTAACTTTGGGCACAGAGGATTCCGCCGTCTTGGAGGATGACTGGACGGTCGTTACCCTCGATGGTTCCTTTGCCGCCCACTGGGAGCATACGGTGGCCGCCACCGCCGATGGTCCCCGTATTCTCACCCGTCGCTACTGACATATATTCCCCAATATTGCCTGTTGTACTAGGCAGATACCCCCCGAAAGGTTATACTCACAGCTATGTCTAAATTTAGCTTCCGCAAGTTCCGTGCCACGGTCGCAGCGCCCGCAGTCGCTAGCGTGATGGCCTTGAGTGCCACCGTTGCGGCTCCTGCCGCTACTGCCCAGGAGGTTCCTAACCTGGATCAGCTCCGCTCCAAGGCAAACTCTGACCTCGCACAGCTCTCTTCTCAGTCCGGCCTAGATAGGCTCACCGCTGATGCAAAGGCACAGCTGGATAATTTCTACGGCCAGACCCGCGAGCAGGCGTGGAACACCCGCAACCAGATTTTGGACCAGTCGGAGAAGTTCTCTCCTGAGCTGGTTCCTAGCGTTCAGACTGCGGTGGATGGCGCCGTTGAATTCCTCTTCCCGGGTCTGATTGCTCAGAAGAATGAGGAAGCACGCAAGGCTCGCGAGGCTGCGGCCCGCGCTAATGCCGAGCGCGTTGCCGCTGAGAAGGCTCGCTCCGAGGCTGCCGCACGCAAGGCGGAAGCACAACGCCGCGCTAACGAGTTTGACCGTGGTCCGTGCCCAGCGGATGCCAAGGTGTGTGTTGACTTGAACGGTCGCCGCACCTGGCTGCAGGACGGTGGAAAGGTCTCCTATGTTTCCCCGGCAATGTCGGCTGGCATGCAAGGTCAGGAAACCCCACGCGGCACCTTCCACGTCACCCGCAAGGTAGAGCACGAAATCTCCCGCGAGTTCAATAACGCGCCGATGCCGTACTCCATCTACTTCACCAACAATGGCCACGCCTTCCACCTGGATGACCCGGCCGTTGACTCCAATGGTTGCGTACACCTGCCGCCGGACGCTGCAAAGCGTTACTGGGATAACGTGCAGGTCGGCGATAAGGTATTCATTTACTAAAACCTCCCGCCACTGCGCTCATTGATTCCCCCGCGCTGGTTCCCCGAGAAGGGGGCCGGTGTTGGGGGATTTCTTTGATCTGCAAGTCTTAAGAACTCTGACCGTGGGCACAAGGGTAGGGCAGCGGGGAAGTCCATTATGGGACGTCGAAAAGCGCACTGGTTTGGAAATCGTGTCGCTGCAGCGTATGCTGTTAAGTCGGTGTATAGCGTCAGTGAGGCTGGCGCGGATACGCCACCGCAGTAGACAACAAACATGCAGGTGACGGCACACTTGTCCGTCGCCAGAAAAGTAGAGGTTATGGCTAAGGAAGGCGCAATCGAGGTAGAAGGCCGCATTATCGAGCCTTTGCCCAACGCAATGTTCCGTGTCGAGCTCGACAATGGACACAAGGTTCTTGCACATATTTCTGGCAAGATGCGTCAGCACTACATTCGCATCCTCCCAGAGGACCGCGTGGTTGTAGAGCTGTCTCCTTATGACCTGACCCGTGGACGCATCGTCTACCGCTACAAGTAAAAACTGTAAGCCTCCTCACCCAAGGGTGAACCTGTAGGTTCACCCTGTCCACCTCAGGCTACGGTGGCCTGAGCCCACACTGGTAAGTAACCCAAGGATTCCCGGCACGGTCCGGGCGAAGCGTTGCATGGAGTGGGACGGATGGGGAGAAAACCGCCGTAACAACCCGAAAGGACACGCCATATGGCACGTCTAGCTGGTGTTGACCTCCCACGCAATAAGCGTATGGAGGTCGCTCTCACCTACATCTACGGCATCGGTCCAACCCGTGCCAAGGAACTGCTAGAAAAGACTGGCATTTCTCCTGACCTGCGCACTGACAACCTGGATGATGACCAGCTGTCGGCGCTCCGTGACGCAATTGAGGCTACCTGGAAGGTTGAGGGTGACCTCCGCCGTCAGGTTCAGGCTGATATCCGCCGCAAGATTGAAATCGGTAGCTACAAGGGTCTGCGCCACCGTCGTGGCCTGCCTGTACGTGGCCAGCGCACCAAGACCAATGCGCGCACTCGTAAGGGTCCGAAGAAGACGATCGCAGGAAAGAAGAAGTAATTCATGCCTCCAAAGACTCGTTCCGGCGCGCGCCGTTCCGGCCGTCGCGTCGTAAAGAAGAATGTGGCTCTCGGCCACGCATATATCAAGTCCACCTTCAATAACACCATCGTCTCGATCACCGATCAGACCGGTGCTGTTATTTCCTGGGCATCCTCCGGCCACGTTGGCTTCAAGGGTTCCCGTAAGTCCACTCCGTTCGCCGCTCAGATGGCAGCTGAGAACGCTGCACGCAAGGCAATGGATCACGGCATGAAGAAGGTTGACGTATTCGTCAAGGGTCCGGGCTCCGGCCGTGAGACCGCCATCCGTTCCCTGCAGGCCGCAGGCCTCGAGGTTTCCTCGATCACGGATGCCACCCCACAGCCGCACAACGGCTGCCGTCCGACCAAGCGCCGCAAGGTTTAAGGGAAAGGAAGAGGTAAGAAAATGGCTCGTTACACTGGCCCCGCTACCCGCGTATCCCGCCGTCTTCGCGTCGACTTGGTCGGCGGAGATATGGCATTCGAGCGCCGCCCGTACCCACCGGGACAGGCTGGCCGCAACCGCATCAAGGAATCTGAGTACCTGCTGCAGCTCCAGGAGAAGCAGAAGGCAAAGTACACCTACGGTGTGCTGGAGCGTCAGTTCCGTCGCTACTACGCAGAGGCTAACCGCCTCCCGGGCAAGACCGGCGATAACCTGGTTATCCTGCTCGAGTCCCGCCTGGACAACGTAGTTTACCGTGCAGGTCTGGCACGCACCCGCCGCCAGGCTCGCCAGCTTGTCTCCCACGGTCACTTCACCGTGAACGGCAAGAACATCAACGTTCCTTCCTACAAGGTCACCCAGTACGACATCATCGATGTCCGTGACCGCTCCAAGAAGATGGAATGGTTCGAAGATGCTCAGGACGCCCTCATCGATGCCAACGTACCGGCATGGCTGCAGGTTGTTCCTGATACCCTGCGCATCCTCGTGCACCAGCTGCCCGAGCGCGCTCAGATCGACATTCCGCTGCAGGAGCAGCTCATCGTCGAGCTTTACTCGAAGTAAACTGTTATTCCGCGAGGCCTTTAATGGCCTGGCGGAGAACCAGGAATCTTCGAACCCGAAGATTTTTACCCCTCTACCGGCGTCAAATAGCGGTCGCCGAAAAGGAGAATTGCAATGCTCATTTCCCAGCGTCCTCAACTCACCGAGGAATTCATCGACTCGTCTCGTTCCAAGTTCGTCATCGAACCGCTCGAGCCGGGCTTTGGCTACACCCTCGGTAACTCGCTGCGTCGTACCCTGCTGTCTTCCATTCCGGGTGCAGCAGTAACCTCCATCAAGATCGATGGTGTTCTCCACGAGTTCACCACCATCAACGGTGTGAAAGAAGACGTTTCTGAGATCATCTTGAACATCAAGAGCATGGTGCTTTCTTCCGACTCTGATGAGCCGGTAGTTATGTACCTGAGCAAGGAGGGCCCGGGCGATGTCACCGCGGGCGATATCCAGCCGCCGGCTGGCGTGGAGATCCACAACCCGGATCTGCACATCGCTTCCCTGAATGACACCGCCAAGCTGGACATTGAGCTCGTCGTCGAGCGCGGCCGTGGTTACGTCCCAGCCGCTCCTACCTCCGGTGAGATCGGCCGTATCCCGGTCGACCAGATTTACTCCCCGGTTCTGAAGGTCTCTTATAAGGTCGAGGCAACTCGTGTTGAGCAGCGCACCGACTTCGACAAGCTGACCATCGACGTCGAAACCAAGAACTCGATCTCCGCACGCGATGCACTGGCTTCCGCCGGTGGCACCCTGGTTGAGCTTTTCGGCCTGGCTCGCGAGCTGAACAACGCTGCCGAAGGCATCGAGATCGGACCCTCCCCGCAGGAGACCGAGTACATCGCTGCTTATGGCATGCCGATCGAGGACCTGAACTTCTCCGTCCGCTCTTATAACTGCCTGAAGCGTCAGGAGATCCACACCGTGGGCGAGCTCGCTGAATGCACCGAGTCCGACCTGCTGGATATCCGCAACTTCGGCCAGAAGTCGATCAATGAGGTAAAGATCAAGCTGGCTAACCTGGGCCTGGCTCTCAAGGACACCCCTGAGGACTTTGACCCGACCCAGCTCGAGGGCTACGACGCAGAAACCGGTGACTTCAAGGACCCGGCTGCTGAGGATTCCGAGTAAAGAACCCCGCTGACTTGCGGCAATTACCTAATTGCCGCGCGCTCAACTTTTACCGCATACGAGGAGTACACAATGCCAACCCCTAAGAAGGGTGCCCGTCTCGGCGGCTCCGCCAAGCAGCAGGCTCACATGCTGAGCAACCTGGCAGCCAGCCTGATCGAGCACGGCGCTATCAAGACCACCGATGCTAAGGCGAAGGTTCTTCGCCCGTACATCGAAAAGATCATCACCAAGGCTAAGTCCGGCACCGTTGCTGACCGCCGCGCAGTGCTGAAGCTCATCCCACGCAAGGATGTCGTTTCCTACCTGTTCGACGAGGTCGCACCGAAGTTTGAGAACCGTGAGGGTGGCTACACCCGCACCATCAAGCTGGACAACCGCACCGGTGACAATGCCCCGATGTCCCAGATCTCCCTCGTTCTTGAGGAGACCGTGACCTCCGAGGCTAACCGCGCTACCCGCGCTGCCGCTTCTAAGGCCGCCGAGGCTGAGGAAGCTAAGGCAGACGAGGCTGCAGAAACCGAGGCACCTGCTGAGGAGACCGCAGCTGAGGAGTCCGAGGAGAAGTAGTTCCCCTTCGGCCTTAGCGCTTTGCCGCCGCCTTTCCCACTTGTGGGAGGGCGGCGGCTTTTTATTTCTGGACTCTTCCGAACGGTGCACGGGGAGCTGGGCCCGGCTCTGGTCGAGGAAAGTGCCTCCGGTAGCATGAGTCCCACCATGACTGTTGCAGCATCTACCACCGCAGAAGGGCCGGCAGACGGGTTCGTGCGCCTGCGCTTGGACTTGGCCTATGACGGAACGGATTTCCACGGCTGGGCGAAGCAAAAAGGCGGTCTGCGCACCGTGCAAGGCGTGCTGGAAGAAACACTCGCGATGATTGCCCGCGCAAAGGTACCGCTAACGGTCGCCGGCCGGACGGACGCCGGGGTCCATGCGCGTGGCCAGGTTGCCCACGTGGACGTTCCCAAAGAGATGCTGGAGCAGCGCTCAGTGGCGGGGGAACCGGGGAAGCTGGTGCGTCGGTTAGCAAAGCTTTTGCCTGAAGACGTGCGGGTACATAGCTGCGAGTTTGCGCCCGCGGGCTTTGATGCGCGTTTCTCGGCGTTGCGCAGGCATTATGTATACCGGATTACTACCAGCCCGCGGGGCGCTTTGCCGACGCGTGCGCGGGATACCGCCGAGTGGATAAAGCCAGTGGATATCGATGCCATGCAGGAGGCCGCCACCGCGTT
Organism: Corynebacterium nasorum; assembly: GCF_022345765.1. Classification (NCBI taxonomy): domain Bacteria; kingdom Bacillati; phylum Actinomycetota; class Actinomycetes; order Mycobacteriales; family Corynebacteriaceae; genus Corynebacterium; species Corynebacterium nasorum. The sequence continues at coordinate 82,315 of NZ_JAKRDR010000006.1, forward strand.
GGTAGGCCTGCATGACTTCGCGGCCTTCTGCAAAGCTAAGCCGAATGCCACGACCATTCGTGAGCTGCAAGAGTTCTCCTGGCGGGATATTTCAACGCCTGAGGAACCAGAGCTCTTCGAGGCCCGCGTGAGCGCCGATGCGTTTTGCTGGTCGATGGTTAGGTCCTTGGTGGGGTGCTGCCTGCGTGTAGGGGAGGGGCGCCGCGATGCCGACTTCGCCGCAGCGCTGCTCCACGAGACCAAACGCTCCTCCAGCATCCCCGTGGCTCCGGCGAAAGGGCTTTCTCTGGTGGCCGTAGATTACCCGGCGGCGGATCAGATGGCCGCTCGCGCCGAGGCTACTCGGGAACGGCGCAGCGCCGACTAGCTTTCCAGGTGGCGGTGGGAGCCCACCTGGGATAGCCTGTGTGCTGGGTGTACACAGACTTTTCGGGGGAAAATCATGGCACGTCCGCTGCCTACTACTAAGGCCCAAGTTTCGGGGCATAAATTTCTGCGCCGCCGCGTCGAGCACGGGCTCGTATTGGGCGATATCAGGATGATTCATGATCCTTTGGCAAGGCGGCGCAAAGCCCTGCTTTTCGGCGGAGTGGGCATAGCCTTCCTCGCGGTGGGCTCTGGCATGCTCGCATGGCTGCAACCGAGCCCGCAACCGGGCGATGCGCCCGTAGTGCGCTCGGAGCAGGGCCAGCTATTTGTGGATGTCAATGATACCTACCACCCAGTCTTTAACCTGGCGTCTGCGCGCATTATCGCTGGTCAGGCTGCCGAGGCTCAGGCGATAGGGGATGAACACCTGCACGACGCGCTTCTGGGGTCCCCGGTAGGGATCGCGGATGCCCCGGGGTACCTTGCGGCTGCCAGCGAGACTCCGCAGCAGCGCTGGGCGGCCTGTTTGGCAGGTAAAGAGGAGTACTCAGGGGCGGAAAACCCGACTAGCATCGGCGGCCACCAGGTTGCTGCACAAGAGGTCATCGTGCTTGCCGAGCCCGACCAGGAAGGCCTGGGGCCGGAGCGCGCCGCATTGGTGGAGACCGAAGGCACGCAGTGGCTTATTACTCAGGACGGCCGGGTGGCGTTGCCTGATCCCTCTAGCACCCAGGGGCGTGTGGTGCGTCGCGCGATTGGTGTGGACGACGGCACCCACGCCTGGCCCATGCCGCCTGAGCTGCTCAATGCTTTTGCGGAGTTGCCTCCGCTGAATTTTCCGGCGCAGCCGCCGGAGGTCGTAGACACAGGCCAGGGCCTATGGGCGCGCACACCCGATGGCGTCGCCGAGCTTACGCCCACGCAGGCGCAGATGCTTATTGGATTAGGCGCCAAGACGGCGACATCCACGGCCCAGGAGATTGCTGCGCTTGCCGACGTCCCCTTAAACCTCAACCTTCCCTCCACCACTTTCCGCTTTGTGAGCCCAGACGATGGTTGGATGTGTGCGAGTAATGAGGGCGGCGGGGAAGTGGTACCTGCCCAAGCGGGTACCGTAGCCTTGGCTGGTGAGACGGTGGCGCAGCGCTTTGGTGGTCTCAACGGCGGAGGCGTAGGAGTAGATAGCGGTCATGGCTACCACGTGGTTGCACCGACGGGTCAGCGGCACGAGGTCAAGGATAAAGAGACCTTAGAGGCGCTGGGCACTGGTGTAGGCGCGCGGGTGCCCTGGGAGATTCTGCGTTTGCTGCCGGAAGGCTCGGCGCTTAGCCGGGAGCAGGCGCTGCAGGTCAGCTCTTAGACCACAGCCCGCGCCACGTTGCCCACGCGGCTAGCGCCAACGCCAACCCGCCGAGTGCCCATGCACTGTGCATAGGTGCGCGTGATGTGCTCTTTTCGGCGGGGCGGATAGCCATTGCTCGGGTATCTCCGAGCGTGGATGATTCCACGTGGGTGAGCACCGTGAGCGGGTCGACGAATCCGTGTCCCGGCTCCGCGGCGTCTTCTAAGCGTTTACGCAGGGCGGCCGGGCTGTCATCGGGGAAACGCTGCGCCAGTAGGGCTGCCGTGCCGCTGACTACCGGCGCGGCAAAGGAGGTGCCGTGAAATTGTGACGTGCCGTCCGTACCCTCTTTGCCGTCGGCCCATCCGCCGGCGGGATTGAGCGCGAGTGGTACAAATCCTTGCGCGGCCAGTTGTGGGCCATCCGCCGAAGTCAGAGAGTAGTCAGCGAGCTCGTGCGAATCCGCTTGGGCGCTTACTGAGAGCACTGTGGGCGAATCCGCTGGAAATACTCGGTCACCCATCTCGCAGCTACCGGAAGAAGCGTTGCCGGATGCGGCAATTACCACGGATCCAGATTCTTCCGCATGTGCTAAAGCACCGTCCAACCGGGAAGTATCCACCTGGGCGGCCACATCCGGCGGGACGCAAGAAACAACGGAGATATTGATGATGCGGGCGCCGGCATCGGCGGCGTCATCAATCGCTTGGGCCAAGGTATCTAGCGAGCCGGTGGTATTGTCTTCTCGCTCTTGGCGATAATGCGCGCTGGTTTGGCGCACAGCGTAGATTTCCGCCCGTGGCGCGATACCGATATCGTGGCCGGCGATGATACCGGCTACGACGGTGCCGTGCAGGTCGCAGTCGCGGTGCGGCTCCGGTTCCTCCGGCGCGATAAGGTCCGCGCCACCGCTGAGGTGCCGCAGCTGATCGTGGGTAGCCACGCCGGTATCGATAACGGCAACCTTTACGCCCTCCCCGGTGGCAAAGGAGTGCAGACGGGCGCGGTAGTTGAGCTGATCCTCGCTAGGTTGGGGCGAAAGCGGTGAGGAATGCGCGATTGCGCATTCGCGGTCCGGTTCACGCGCGGTCGCATCGGGAGCGGTTACTAATGCCGCAGCACCTAAGGTAACGGGAAGTATTGCCACAGCTACGCAAGCAAGAAGCGCCGGGCTTATCCACAATGTAGTAGGTAGACTGCGCATCATCCGATACCCCTGATGAGCATGAAAACGCCGGTTAGGTGGGCGGCGAGTGGCAAGCTGGCGGCAATAGCTAGGGATTCGATGCGCTCAAACCAAGCGATGGTGGTGGGCTCTAGCCCCGCCACCTTGGACGCCCACAGCGGGGCGCTAATCATAGCGATGAGAACGAGACCGGAAATCAAGGCCGGTGCCCAAGCATGTGCAAGCCCGGAATCTACTATCGCGTGGGTGGCACAGAGACAAGTAGCCAGGCACGCGGCAATTGCCAAAACCATGAGTGCCCAACTGGCTAGCGCACGACCGTGCCGGGAGGCGTGCATCATTACGGCACCCGCGGAAGTAACACAGAGTGCTTGGACGAAGCCCGCGCCGGAGCCCTCTGTTCCAAAAAGCACCGAAATGTACTCGGTGAGAGAATCAGGCGCGCCATGGGTCGGTGATAGAGCCGGACCACTGCCTGTAAACGAGAGAGCGATGAGCGCCGGAATAAGACAGAGTGACAGGCCGCAGCACATTCCCTCGTAGGCGCTGCTGGCGCGGCACGCGCGGCTATCGACATCCGGCTGGCTAGCATCGGATACCGCAAGATCTTGGCCGGCCGTGGGCAGCTGCGGAACCTTGAGGCCAGCAGTAGCAATGCTCAATGCAGGGGCAGTGGCCAGCATAATAATGCCGGCGATGATGACACAGGCAGCGGCCGCCGTACCGTGGCTGGCGTGTAGCCCTGCCCTTGGTCCGGGCAGCAGATACCCCAATGCTGCGATGAAGATGAGAGCCGAGACAGTGAGTGCCGCAGAGCTGGTGCGAACCGTGCTTAACCCGGTGACGTGGCAAGCAAGTAGCACGATGAGCAGGGTGAAACAGGCGGTAAATGCGGCAAACGGCGCCTCATCCAGCGAGGGCGAAATTATCACCCAGCCGCACGCCATGCTGGCCACCAAGCTAAGGTGCACCAGCGACAGGACACGGATCCACAGGGCGAGCAAAAGCGCTCCTGCGGCCAGCGCCGCCCACGCCGCAAGGGGAAGGGTGCTAACCCAGAGCAAAGCGAAGGCGGCAAGTAGCCCTCCCCACGCCCAAACAACAGGAAGGGCAGCGGTAGTATCCTCCTCGGCCGCGGCGGCAAGCGATTCTGCTGCATCTCGAATCACCGGCGCAGGGCGGCGCTCGCGCGGACTAATAACCAGGATGGCGCCTTCGGTAAGTGGAGTGGCGGCCAGCGGGGCGGTGAGATCGATAGCGCGGCCAGAAACAGTACTGGCGCGCCAGGGCTCGGAAATCGTGGGCGCATCCACTAAGTCCGTGATTTCAGCCAAAAGCTCGCCCACGCTGGAACTCAACGGTAGTGCCACGTCCGCCTCTTTGTGGAATGTACCGGCGTGAATGCGGATGGTAAGGCGCAGGTGGTGCGCTGTAGCAGTAGTCATTATTCCCCCGAAAGTCAATGGATTGTGGGCGTCCCCCTTGCCCAATGCCACATATTGTGGCTTACTAGTGGCGACGTGTCCACCGCAGCGCGAGGAATCTTGGCAGGGGGCTAAGGGCGCTGGCGCGTGGCTCGGGGGAGGTTACCTAAGCATGCTTGGGATCGGGGATACCCGTGTAATTGAGCCGTTGACCATGCCATTGCGGGATGCTGCACCGCCGCTGCCCACCGGGAGCATTGAGGCCGAGGAGGTCCCAGAGGCAGTACGCCCACAACCGGTACCGCTGGTGCGGCTGCTCCTTCCGGTGGTGATGATTGCGGCGATGCTTGGCATGGTCGCCCTTATGGTGCTTGGTGCGGGAGATTCCCGGCAGATAAGCCCGATGGCCTTGATGTTTCCGCTGATGATGCTGGCGAGCATGGCGATGATGTTTGGGCCCAATAACAGCGGGCAGGATCCTGATGAAACCCGACGCACCTACCTGCGCCACATCAAAGCCTTACGGGAAAAGGCCCTATGCAACGCTTCTGCGCAGCGCGCACATGAGAACTATCGCCACCCCGCACCGGAAGAGCTTAGCGCGCTGATAGGCTCGCGTCGCATGTGGGAGCGCGGCCCCGATGACTCAGACGCCCTCGAGGTACGCGTAGGAACTGGGCCTACCACGCTGTGCACTCCCATCAACGTGCCGGATTCTGGAGCCACCGAGGACTTAGACCCAGTGTGCGCAGTGAGCATGCGCCAGACCATCAAAGCGGTGGGTACCGTGCCCGATATGCCGGTGGTTATTCAATTGCAGGCTTTTCGCTTTCTTTCTGTTTCCGGTACGGCGTCGACGCGAGGTGAAGAGCCTGCGGATCCCGCCCGCGATATGGTGCGCGCTATGGTCCTCCAGATGGCATTGGCGCATGGCCCAGAAGCTTGCGGCATCGAGGCTCGTGGTGGGCCGTGGGAATGGCTAAAGTGGCTGCCCCACGCTCGCACGCCGGAGAAGGCACGCTTTCGCATCCTCATTGTCGATGGCGTGCTGACTACGGGCACCGAGGATTTTTTCCACGATGATTCTTACACCACCATCATCGAGGTCGCAGGGGCGCCGTCCTCGGCGCTGGGGGTACGTGCCGAGCACGAAGGCCTAAGCCTGGTGGCAGGGGAGCACTTGCAGGTAGTCACCGCAGCCGGGGTGGAAGAACTAGGGGCTCCCGATGGAATGAGCGTGGCCGCTGCGACATTGCTTGCGCGCAGCATGGCTTCCTTTCGCCGGCCCGATAGCACCTCTGGCCGCCATGGAAGTGACCTCATGGGCCTTTTAGGCTATCGCGACGTGGAAGAACTAGCGGCCAGCGGCATGTGGCATGGCCGAGAAGGCTCGGCGCGCCTCATGGTGCCCATCGGCATCGATACGGTCGGCCAACCCGTCACGGTGGATCTTAAGGAATCTGCCCACGGTGGCATGGGCCCGCATGGCCTGTGCATCGGCGCGACCGGCAGCGGCAATAAGGAATGTGGGTTTGGGGTACGATAGGGCGTATGACAGCGACTACAGCACAGCGTGCGGCGATTTACGCACGTATTTCGTTGGATAAGCAGGAAGAAGCCGGTGTGAAGCGGCAAATTCACCTCGCCACTAAGCACGCTGAGGCTGACGAGGCTAAGGTGGTCGCCACCTACGTGGACAACAACATCTCCGCCTTCTCTGGCGACCCTCGCCCTGATTACAACAAGCTTATTCACGCCATCGAGAACCGCGAGATTGACGTTGTTTACGTCTACGCACTCGACAGGCTGACCCGTCGCACCAAAGACACACTGGCGCTCTTTGAGTTGTGCGAGAAGCACAACGTCACCGTCAAAGCGAACCGTGGCTACAACATTGACCCTTCAGACCCTGCATCGCGGCTCACTATCGTGATTCTTGGTCTGATTGCTGAGCAGGAGTCTATTGATCGTGCTGCACGTATTCGAGCTGCCTACGAAGACCGGGCTCGGACAGGGCGGCCTAAGACAGGCGGGCGGCGTATGTTCGGCTACGAGGCTGACGCTGAGACCATCATCGACGAAGAGGCCAAGGCTATTCTCGACGCCGCCGCGATGGTCATTGCTGGAAAGACTCTGCGCGAAACCGTGCGCGAGGTCTTTCATGCACGCAGTCTTACTGCGACTTCAGGCAGGCCTATGTCGGCGCCAACGCTGCGAGACATTTTACTCAATCCACGCGTGCGCGGCTTGAGTACGTTCAACCCAACTGACCCGGATACGGGGAAACGTCTTGTTAAAGATCGCAAAATCATTGGTAAAGGCAACTGGTCTGCGATTATCGACGAGGTTACAGGTGAAAAGCTCGATGCAATCTTGCGCGACCCGTCGCGGCGGCTCTCACATAGCGGTAACGCACCGCGCTATTTTCTCGCTTCTGTCCTGACCTGCACCTGCGGAGAACCGATGTATTCGCGTAGTCGGAAGAACAAGGATGGTAAACCTCGTCGTTTCTATACCTGCAAGCGCTCTGAGCCGGGCGGTACCCATGTCTCTATCGGTGCTGAGGTTGATGATCTTATCGAAGCTGTCATTCTTAAACGTATGGAGCAACCTGACGCCGTGGATGCGTTGCGTAAGGCCTTGGCGCCAGAGAACAACACCCTTACCGAACGACTCCTAGAACTTTCAGGACGGCGAAACGCGTTGTTGGCCAAGCGTGAGCAGATTGAAAATTCTGCTATCGATGAAGAGATTGACATGCCAACATTCGTGCGAATGTCAAAGAAAATTGAAGCTCAGATTGCAGGTCTTGATGGAAAAATGCGTGAATTAACGACCAGTCATGCTGCTGACCCCCTTGCTGTAGAACTTGCTGACGTGCCGGACTTTGCCGAGTGGTGGGGCGGTGCCTCTGTTGAGGATAAGCGACGGCTGACTCGGCTGCTAATGGAAATTCACATCCTGCCTGGCAAGCCTGGCGCTAAGAAATTCGACCCGCACCGCGTGAAGATCACCTGGCTACAGTAGCTGTCTGTGAAGCGCTTCTACGAGGGAGTGCTGCGAGAGCTAGCAACCAATCTGTCCATGTTCCTCGGGGGCGGCACCGCTCAACCGTAGCGTTTTGGGAAAAATTAGACACAACTCTCGCAGCCTCGCATGTCGAGCGCTGGAAAGAATATCTTAACTGTCCGAGATCGTTAATTTTTAATTGGGTTACACCCAAATAGACTCAGGAATAGTGTTAGTAGATACGTGCAGAGGTACCACATTGAGGGTCGACCTTTACACGTGAAGAAGGGTTCTTGGAGCTGTGGTGGGTCATCTCGTTGAACACTCCGTGTGCCAATATCGCCTGTATGATCGATCTTCTAAGAAGCGATAGGAGCCCTAGAATGGCACATATTAGCGTCCATGCATTTGGAATCGGCATGATCTTTCGCGTTCCCGATGACGCCGATATGAGTGGATTTAGCCTCGGAAGCTTCAAGAGCGAAAAGATGTACAGGGTCAGCTTGATGAGTACTTACGTAATCAGGGATATGACCCCAGCGAGTCCTACAAGTGGTGAGCGACGCACAAACAGGAACGAATGAATTTTCACTGTAGCGAATATTCTATGGGGTCATCCTTTTTCATGGACACCCACTGCAGGCGCACTGGCTAAATTTGAAGAATGTCTTCTGCAAATAACCTTCCCGTTGCTAACCCTACTCTGACCCGCGCGCTCTGCAAGGCACTCGTAGCCGGATGGGAGGGAATCTCAGCTACGGAGATGCATAACGCTTTCGCCGCGGCTGGTATCACGATGATCAAGGATTTTGTCTCCAAGACTGATATCGCCTACCACGCATTGATGAACGAGCAACAATTCGCTCAGTCGAGTGGGCCACTGGCACGTTTTGTCTCGGAGGCTCTAGCTCCAGCTCGGTTTTTGAAGGAGCCCCAGAAGCGTCAACGGATCATCTCCGACGTCGACACAATCCTTCGCACCTATAAGTTCAGCGTCACCGACGAGGGACACATTGTCCCTGCACTTGAAGGCGTCATCGGCGCCGACGCCCTGACCAGGCGGTTAAAAGAGAAGCTTGTCTTGCGTGGCACTCATGCAGAGGCACTGAGATTTTGTGAAGAAGAACTGATCAATCAGTCGATGTTCCATGCCGTAACCGAGGCGACGAAGTCACTGATAGAACGTATCCGGCCCGCAGAATGCGCGCTTGACGGAGAGAAGCTCACTCAGTACGTGTTCGGTACACGCAATAACCCTGGGCCACGATTCATAAACGATTTCTCCAGCCCGGCAGATGAGGCGGAGCATTTCGGATTCATCCATCTACTCAACGGAATCTACGGACATCTTCGTAACGATCATGCCCATCGTGCACGTCTGAGATCGGAAGAAAAGGAACAAGATTTCCTCGACGCCATGGCGATGATTTCCTATGCACACCGGGTCATCGACAGGAGCTGGCTGAAGGGTCAAGCCTAAGCTGCGGATGGTCGAATTACCGCTACCCCTGAGGCAATATGCATGGGCGACAACCCTCCTCTAGATTGGCAGTATGGTAAAACTCTTGCAAGTCGATGGTAAATCCTCGATGGTATGCGAACAGACGAGCATGATTGAACAAGGCCTGGGTGAGGTCACCGATCTTGAGGCGTGGATCGTTCACCACCCCGAGGTAATCGACCCGAAGATGAAGATCGTCACGACCCAGTTCAACCGCTGGGCTTCCGAAGAAGGCTCGGCCTTGGAACGCCCCGATATTGTCGGGTTGTCAGATTCCGGTGAGCTGGTCGTCATTGAGCTCAAGCGAGTCAAGGACAAAACGGTACATCTCCAGGCCTTGACTTACGCTGCGTTAGCATCGAGTTTCACCCTTGACGTCCTCGCCCAAGAGCATGCTGCCTGGTACAACAAGCAGTTCCAACCCACCGATCGGATGACAGAAGTCCAGGCGAAGGAGGAGTTGGAAAGCTTCCTGGAGGTCGATGACGAATTTGATGAAGAGTTGGCTTTCGCGCTCCCTAAAATCATGCTGGTGGCTCCGGAGTTTCCGGCTCAGGTCTTGACCACCGTGCAGTGGCTCAATGAGGTCGCCCCGGATCTGACGATCGAGTGTCACCAGTATCATCTTTTCACTGTGCCTACTGGAGAAACTGTTGCAAATCTAGTTGTCAGCTTCAACCGTGCATTCCCAGTAGAAGACATCAGTCAGCTTCGTCTTCGGGCCCAGTCACCCCGGGTGACCGCCGCGAAGGAACAACAGAAGACAAGACGCCGTCGATCAGTGTCGAGGATTCTAGACCATGATCTGATTCCTCACGGAGCCTCACTTGATTTTGATCCTTCTGGCCAGGTCAATCAAGAAAGTGTGTCCACTTTAAAGGCATGGCTGAACCAGGATCCTGCTCGGCAGAAATTCACGTGGAATTCGCACTCACAAAAGCCATTTAAGTGGGGCGTTGAACCGGAACAAGAATGGACAGCAACTAGGCTCAGTAACGAGTTGTTTAAACGGGCAGGAGTACCTAGGGGGAACTTTGCCGCCACCACCGCATGGTTCTATCAGGGCGAAAACCTTGCCTTGGTGGCAGAGCGAGCCTCATCCGACCTGGAGATATAGGGCGTCCTCAGGTGCCTCATGTTCCCAGAACTAAGGCGCGCGATCATGTGACTAACAGAAATACGTCCGACGTACACATAGTCTGTGAAATGGAGCCGGGCTACATAGACAACGGTTCCTCACCCCTAACCTGAGGACCTGTTGTTACGAACTCTAGCCTTGTACTAGGGGCTGTTGTATTTTTTGGGTATACCTTTCTTTTACCTAGTTATTACTCCGGTTGCGGGCGCCCTGTAAGGCGGTATGGTTTTGAGTGTCCGCAACGCGCTTCCCCCGGCGCATAGTCGGACGGAAGGAAAATAAAAAAGCCACAATCCCTGAACTGCTCCCCATTAGTTGGACTGAGAAAATCAGTTACCGACTAGTGGGGGGGTAGTTTTCATTGAGAGCTCGAAGTTCGCTGAGTGAGCATCAGCGCGAGCAGTTGGTTGAACTTTTTGAGCAAGGCATGGGCTTTAAGGCTGCTGCCACTGCTCTTGATGTCTCCAAATACGCCGTCCGTATGCTCTATCGTCGGTTTACGCTGCATGGCAGGCTATGTCTCGTGGAGAAACCGACTAAGCAGCAGTATTCGTTCGAAATCAAGAAGGAAGTTGTCCAACGCCACCTTGCTGGTGAGACAGCGATGGATCTCGCGCGTGAATTTGGCCTGTCATCAGAGCAGCTAGTCAGCCAGTGGTCGTGGAAATGGCGTAAAGGTGGCGATGACGCGTTAAAACCGAAGCCGAAAGGCAGGCCTAAAGGTTTGGCCGCGCCGAAGCTGCTCACGGAGGAGGACAAGCTGCGTCGCCAGATCGCACGGTTGGAAGCGGAAAACGCTTACTTAAAAAAATTGCGAGACTTGAGGAATCAGGGACGCGCCTGAAAGTCCAGGCGATTGTCATCCTCAAGTCACAGCATCGTCTGCAATACCTTTTGGATGCGGCAGGCATGCCGAGATCGACGTTCTTCTACCACCAGAAACGACTCAGCGAGCCGGACAAGCACGCTGCGCTCAAAGACGCGATCCGGGAAAGCTTCGAACGTAACAAGCATCGCTACGGCTACAGGCGAGTGCTACTTGACCTGCGCAACCAGGGGTGGGTGGTCAACCACAAGCTCGTCTACAAACTCATGTGCGAGTTGGGGCTTCGAGCCAAGGTCCGCCAGCGCAGGCCATATGTTTCCTACAACGGGACGATCAGCCACATTGCCGAGAACACACTTGACCGCAAGTTCACCCCAGATAAGCCAAACACCGTCTTTGTCAGCGACGTCACCGAGCTCAGGATCGCAGGCCGCAAAGTCTACCTGTCACCGGTGATGGATCTGTTCGACCGTTCAATCGTTGCCCACACCGTGGCTACATCACCGTCGACAGCCTTTACCGCCGATGCTTTAACTCAGACGATTAAAATGTGTGCGCCTGAGACTGGGTGGATGATGCACACCGATCAAGGTTTCCAGTACCAGCATTCGTCCTGGCGCAACCTCATTCATGACAACGGCGGTGTTCAGTCGATGTCGCGTAAAGCTAACTGCTACGACAACGCGGTCATGGAGAACTTCTTCGGCCACTTGAAAACCGAGATGTACCACGGAGAAGTCTTCGACACCGTCGCAGAGTTCAACCAGGCGATCGACGACTACATCCAGTGGTACAACACCGAACGCATCCAACAACGACTCAAGGGCCTGACCCCGATGCAATATCGAAATCAGACCCTTGAAGTCCTAACCACCTAGAGTTAAACCAGTCCAACTTTCGGGGGCCAGTTCATTGTGCTACCGTTTCCCTCAGCCCGAAAGGGTGCCACAACAGATCCTTTAAGGACCGCGCACTGACGCGGAGAAGGAGCAGAATAATGAGAGAACTCATGGACGCTGCGGATATCAACCGCACGCTCGACCGCATTTCGCACCAGATCATTGAAAAGACCGCGGACGCTGACCGCGTTGTCCTCCTGGGAATCCCCTCCGGCGGCGTTCCCTTGGCGAAGCGCCTCGCCACCAAGATCGAGCAGTACGGGGGAAAGACGATCCCCTCCGGCTCTCTTGACACCACACTTTACCGTGATGACCTGCGCGGACGCCCGCACCGCGCGCTGCAGCCCACCTCCATCCCCGACGAGGGGATCGACGGCGCCACCGTTGTGCTGGTGGACGACGTGCTGTACTCCGGCCGCACCATCCGCGCCGCGCTCGACAGCCTGCGCGACCTGGGCCGCCCCGCGCGCATCCAGCTGGCGGTCCTGATGGACCGCGGCCACCGCGAGCTGCCAATTCGGGCGGACTACGTGGGCAAGAACCTGCCCACCTCCACCGAAGAAAAGGTCGCTGTGCTGCTGGAAGAGATTGACGGCAGCGACTCGGTCATCCTCACTCGAAAGGAAGCGTAAGAAGCGTGAAGCACCTCCTGAGCATTTCTGACCTGTCCAAGGACGAGATCGTCGCCCTAATGGACACCGCCGACCGCTTCCGCGAGTCGCTCGAGGGCCGCTCTGTGCCCCAGCTGCCCACGCTGCGCGGCCGCATGGTGTTCAACCTCTTCTACGAGAACTCCACGCGCACCCGCTCCTCCTTCGAGGCCGCGGGCAAGGCACTGTCGGCCAACATGATGAACATCGCCGCCTCCACCTCCTCGGTAAAGAAGGGCGAGTCCCTGCGGGACACGGGTCTGACGCTGAAGGCGCTGGGCGCCGACGCGATCATCATCCGCCACCCGCTCTCCGGCGCGCCCCAGCACCTGGCCGAGGTTGTCGCCCCGGGCGGCAAGGGCCCGAGCGTGATCAACGCCGGCGACGGCCGCCACCAGCACCCCACCCAGGCCCTGCTGGACGCGGTGACCATGCGCTCGCGCATCGGGGACGTGGCCGGCAAGAAGGTTGTCATCTGCGGCGACTGCCTGCACTCGCGCGTGGTGCGCTCCAACGTGGACCTGTTGTCCACCCTCGGCGCGGAGGTGGTGCTCGTGGCGCCGCCGACCCTGTTGCCGGTGGGCGTGGAGAACTGGCCGGTGCGCACCTCCGCCGACTTCGACGCGGAACTGCCCGACGCGGACGTGGTGATGATGCTGCGCGTGCAGGCCGAGCGCATGCTGGGCGGCTTCTTCCCGTCCAACCACGAGTACTCCGCGCTCTTCGGCATGAACGAGGAGCGCTCCGCCGCGATGAAGCCCGGCGCGATTGTCATGCACCCCGGCCCGATGCTGCGCGGCATGGAGATGGACTACGTGGTGCCGGACCAGGACAAGTCCACCGTGCTGCAGCAGGTGACCACCGGCGTGCACGCCCGCATGGCCGTGCTCTACACCCTTCTTGCCAACGAGGATCTGGCCTAACCGGGCCGCGAAAGGACGACTTTTATGACTTCCCTGCTCATCACCAACGTCCGCCCCTACGGCGAGGGCGAGCCGGTTAACGTGCTGGTGGAAAACGGCGTGATCGCCTCCGTCAACGCGGGCGCGGACGCCCAGGCGGATTCCACGCTCGACGGCAAGGGCGCCGTGCTCCTGCCGGGCCTGGTGGACATGCACGTGCACCTGCGCGAGCCCGGCGGCGAAGACGCCGAGACCATCGAGACCGGCTCCCGCGCCGCCGCGCGCGGCGGGTTCACTGCCGTGTTCGCCATGGCGAACACCACCCCGGTGAACGATTCCCCGGTGATCTCCGAGGCCATCTGGCACAAGGGCCAGCAGGTGGGCCTGTGCGACGTGCACCCGGTGGGCGCCGTTACCAAGGGCCTAGAGGGCGAGACGCTCACCGAGTTCGGCCTCATGGCCCGCTCCGAGGCCAAGGTGCGCATGTTCTCCGACGACGGCAAGTGCGTTGACAACCCGCGCGTCATGCGCCGCGCCATCGAGTACGCCCGCGGTACCGACGTGTTGCTGGCCCAGCACTGCGAGGAGCCGCGCCTGACCGAGGGGGCCAGCGCCCACGAGGGCGAGAACGCTGGCCGCCTCGGCCTGGGCGGCTGGCCACGCGTCGCCGAGGAGTCCATCGTGGCCCGCGACATCCTGCTTGCCCGCGACTACCACGGCCGCGTCCACTTCTGCCACGCCTCCACCGCCGGCTCCGTCGAGCTGATCGCATGGGGCAAGCAGCAGGGCGCGGACATCACCGCCGAGGTGACCCCGCACCACCTCCTGCTCTCCGACGACCTGCTGGACACCTACGACGGCACCTACCGCGTAAACCCGCCGCTGCGCGAGGAGACCGATGTGGAGGCGTTGCGCAGGGCGCTTCTCGACGGCACCGTGGACGTCGTCGCCACCGACCACGCACCCCACACCCCCGAGGACAAGGCATGCGAGTTCGAGCTCGCCCGCCCCGGCATGCTGGGCCTGGAGACCTCCCTGGCCATCATCGCCGAGATCTTTGTCAAGGGCGGCCTCGCCGACTGGCGCTGGGTGGCCAAGGTCATGTCCGAGCGTCCCGCCGAGATCACCCGCCTCGCCGACCAGGGCCGGCCCATCGCCGAGGGCGAGCCGGCCAACCTGACCCTGGTCAACGAGGACGACACGTGGGCGGTGGACGAGGCCGGCTTCGCCTCCAAGTCCAGCAACACGCCGTACCGCGGCCACACCTTTAGCACCCGCGTCGCCGCGACGGTGTTGCGGGGCGAGGTGACGTTCGCTGGGGATCGTCGATAAGCAAACAGTGATAATTCTCATACGCGTTGGGCATAGAACAAGCAGCCGCCCCGGCGTTACCATTGACAGTGGACGGAATTCCCACTGTCCTCTACCCAACGCGAAAAGGAGTTTCCAATGCCTGTCAGCCTTAGCGGCCGCAACTTCACCAAGCTACTAGACTTCACCCCCGATGAAATCCGCTACCTGATCAAGCTCTCCAAAGAGTTCAAGAATCTGAAGCTCACCGGCACCCCGCACCACTACCTTGAGGGCAAGAACATCGTCCTGCTCTTTGAGAAGACCTCCACCCGCACCCGCTGCGCCTTCGAGGTCGCCGGCATGGACCTGGGCATGGGCGTGACCTACCTGGACCCGGGCTCCTCGCAGATGGGCAAGAAGGAATCCATCGAGGACACCGCCCGCGTGCTCGGCCGGATGTACGACGGCATCGAGTACCGCGGCTTCGCCCAGGAGATCGTCGAGGACCTGGCCGCCAACGCCGGCGTGCCGGTGTGGAACGGCCTGACCACGGAGTTCCACCCCACCCAGATGATCGCGGACATGCTCACGGTGGAGGAGAACTTCCCGCAGGGCCTCAAGGGCCTCAAGTTCGTGTTCATGGGCGACGCCCAGAACAACGTGGCCAACTCGCTCATGGTCGTCTGCGCCAAGCTGGGCCTGGACTTCGTCGCCTGCGGCCCGCAGGAGCAGATGCCCGAGGCCGAGCTGGTGGAGCAGTGCAAGGAGATTGCCGCTGAGAACGGCGGCTCCGTTACCCTGACCGAGGACGTGGACGCGGCCGCCACCGGCGCGCACGTGATCTACACCGACATCTGGGTGTCCATGGGCGAGCCCGACGACATCTGGGAGTCCCGCATCAAGCTCCTCGAGCCCTACCGCGTGACCAAGGACGTCATGGCCAAGGCCGCCGACGACGCCATCTTCATGCACTGCCTGCCCTCCTTCCACGACACGAAGACCACCATCGGCGCCGACATCGCCGAGAAGTTCGGCGTGTCCGAGATGGAGGTCTCCGACGAGGTCTTCGAGTCCGCGCAGTCCAAGGTTTTCGACGAGGCCGAGAACCGCATGCACACCATCAAGTCCGTCATGTACGCCACCCTCAGCTAGGAGAATCAGAATCGACATGGGACACCGTTTGGTTGTCGCCCTCGGCGGGAACGCCTTGGGCAACTCGCCCCAGGAGCAGCTCGAGCTGATCCAGGGCACCGCCACCGCGCTGGTCGACCTCATCGAAGGCGGCCACGAGGTGATCATCACCCACGGCAACGGCCCCCAGGTGGGCATGATCAAGGTTGCCACCGACAATTCGGCCGAGAAGGTCGGCGGCACGCCGGAGATCCCGTTCCCCGAGTGCTCCGCCATGAGCCAGGGCTACATCGGCTACCACCTGCAGCAGGCGCTGGAAAACGAGCTCCACAAGCGGGACATTGCCAAGCCCGTGGCGTCGCTGATCACCCAGACACTAGTTCAGGCCGATGACCCGGCCTTCAACAACCCGAACAAACCCGTCGGCTCCTTCTACTCCGAGGAGGACGCGAAGCGCCTCATGGAGGAGACCGGCGAGACGTACGTGGAGGACTCCGGCCGCGGCTGGCGCTGGGTTGTGGCATCGCCGCAGCCGACGGAGATCGTCGAGGGCGAGGCCATCACCTCGCTCGTCAACGCAGGCGCAGTGGTTATCTCCACCGGCGGCGGCGGCATCCCCGTTGTCCGCCGCGACGGCGGCGGCTTCGAGGGCGTGCCCGCCGTGATTGACAAGGACCGCTCCGCCGCGATCATGGCTGACCAAGTTGGCGCGAGCCACCTGATCATCCTCACGGCCGTGGCGAACGTGGCAGTCAACTTCAACACGTCCGAGCAGCGCGACCTGACCGAGATCGCCGTCGACGAGGCCAAGCAGCACATGGCGGACGGCCAGTTCGCCCCCGGCTCCATGCTGCCCAAGGTGGAGGCGTGCGTCTCCTACGTCGAGGGCGGCGCCGGGCGGACCGCCATCATCACCTCGCTGGAGAATGCCGGCGAGGCCCTGAACGGCACCGTGGGCACCTCCATCAAGAGCTAAGCCCGCCGCCCAATCGCGGGGCGCGGAACTTGGAAAGGTTCCGCGCCCCGTTTTTCGTGGCCAAATAGTTGGCGCGCACCAACTTGTCCGCAATGCGGAGGTTTGAGGCGCGGAGGGGGTGTTCCTATATAGGTTGTCAACCTCGAGGGTGGAGAAATCGGGGGCGGATTCTCTCTGCGGGGTTGTTTGGTTGTGTGGTTTTCGGGCATGCCTGCTAGCCGACTGGGTTTTCCCAGTCGGCTGTTTCGTTCTTGGTGTTTAGGCTGCGATTCCTTCCTGTTGTAAGGCGGGATCGCGGTAGCACTGGTGGTTGCGCATCATGGCGTAGAGGACGTTGAGTCGTCTGCGGGCTAGTGCTACTACTGCTGCGTTGTGGCTCTTGCCATCACGGCGCTTTCGTTCATAAAATTGCCGGGAACGCTCGTGGAATCTGATGGATGCAAAAGATGATTGCCATAGGGCGTTCTTTAATTTTTTATTGCCGGCACGGTTCAGTGAGTTCGACATGATCGAGGTTCCGGACTGATTCGTTCGGGGCGATAAACCAGCGTAAGAGACCAAGTGCCCAGCTGACGGAAAGTCGGACATATCGCCAGCGGTCATGAGAATTTGTGCTGCCGTCTTTGGTCCGATTCCTGGCATGGATAGCAGGATTTGAGTGTGGGGGATGTCGTTGATGAGCTCGATGACTTCCTGCTCGATTTGTTTGCGATGTTCGAGTTTTAAGAGTGCGTCTTTCGCCGACATTGCTATGCCCATTTCGGCATAGTGTGCACCTGCAATGGTGACTGTTTGCTCAGAGATAGCAGCGAATATGGCATCGAGGACAGATTCGGGATTGCGTGCCTTATATCGTCGAGCAAAGGCAGCTGCCTTGGCTTTTCCGAGGCGTTTTATCTTGGTCGGTCCGCCGTAGCGTGCAAGTAGGTGCAGAACCCACTTGCGGTGGATTATCTGACCGCGAAGGGCCTGTTCGAATTGCGGGTAGCAGCCTACTAGTGCACTTCGAATCTGATTGATAAGCCTGGTGTAGGACCGCGCTAAGTCTTCGTCGATAACGTTGAGGACCTTCAATTGGAGGAAAGCTTCTTCGACACGGTCGACGCTGCGGAGGGACTCCGGAAGGTTCTTTGCAGCGTGGGCAATGATATAGGCGTCCCGGATATCAGTTTTGGCATTGCCAGCGTGGATGCGTGAGATTTGACGCATAGCCAAACCGGGAAGGTAGCGCACGTCGATTCCGATATCCTGGGCAACCGCGACAGTTAGTCGACCAATGTTATTTGGCTGGTCCACGACGACAAGGATCCTGTGGTCGTGTGCGCTGAACGTTGAAAACAGCGTGCGCAAGGATTTTTCGTTTTGGTTGATGCGCTTAGATAGCACCTGGGTGCCGTCGATGTCTAAGACGCAAGCGTGGTGAAAGTATTTGCCGACGTCCATGCCGATGACATAGTCGTAGGTCATGCTAGACCTCCTAGCGAATTGAATGAGTATGGGACTTATTTCATCGCTGGTGGTCGGACATACTTCACGCTGGCATCCACATTACTTTGAGACCTCGCACATTCTGTGCGGGTCAGGTTCCTATTAGCAGTCTGGAGTATGTCGCTGCCTTCGGCGGCATCACCCCCCGGATCATTTTCAGACAGGGACGAAAACAAGCCATACCGAAGCCAGCGACTAGTTCCACTGCCCCAAGGCAGAAGGAACGCAGATAAACATAGCCTGCCCCAGCATGGGGCTAGGAGTACGAATCCTGAGTTCCTTCAAGCGGAACTGCCAACAACGTAATAGGCAAAAACACGCACGTTATAGGCGCCGTTTCCGCTGATAGAAAGCCTGTGGGAAGCATTTTTATAATGCCAACGAGCGGGAGCTGGGCTACCACGAGCTCGAGATTGCGCTGACCGCGTACGGCGAGACCGGCGGGGAGGACGTCGAGAAGCAACCCGGGTACTACCGGCGGCGTTAAAGATCGGGGAGATCGCGTACAACGGCGTCGACGAGCTACTGGGCGGCGGAGGCGGCGTGCGCTCCGCGGCAGACGGTATCCGGGTACGGTCTGCCGATCGGCCGGAAGCTGGTGCAGGCGCTGACGGGCATCGTTCACATCGCCCGCGCCACCCCGAAAACCACCCTGGCCACGCCTACTTGCCCAACAACATCGGCGTGCCGAGCGCCGGGGTGCACGCACGCGCGCTTCATCGAGGTCCACCACGTTAAGGAATGGGAAAACGGGGCCACACAGATCTGGAGGATCTGCTGCCCCTGTGTTCCGCGTGCCATTCACTGGTGACGGACGGCTACCTGCGCATCGTTCGGGAGGCGTCGCACCTCCACTTCATCTACGGCGACGGTAGCCGGTACGTCTCCGTGAACCACTCCTTGCCCCGCCGAGGGCGGGGGGAGGGCGCCGGCCCTAGCTGTAGATGAGCACCTGCGCGACAAGCATCGCGCCGCCGAAGACGAACATGAACACCACCATCGGCCAGACGAACTTCAACCAGTGGGAGTACTTGATATGCAGCATCTGCAGCGTGGCCATAACCAGGCCGGTCGGGGCGATGAAGAGCATCGCGTACTGGCCCCAGTTGTAGGCGGACACGGCGATGAAGCGGGGGATGCCCACGGAGTCCGCGAGCGGGGCTATGATCGGCATCGCCAGCACGGCGAGGCCGGAGGACGAGGGCACCACGAAGCCGAGGAAGAAGAACACCACCATCAGCATCAGGATGAACACGGGGCCGTGCATGCCGGAGACGAGGCGGGTGGCGGCGTCGAGCATGGTGTCGGAGATCATGCCCTCGTTGAGGACCAAGTTGATGCCGCGGGCGAGGCCGATGATCAGGGCCACGCCCACCATCTCGGAAGCGCCCTGCGAGAAGGCCTCAACTACCTCGCCCTCGCTGAGCTTGTGCTTGCCAAACAGCGACAGGATCATGATGATGATCGTGATGATGAGGAAGGACGCTGCCATGGTGGGGAACCACCAGCCCTGGCTCATCACGCCCCACACCATGATGGGGAAGGCCGCGGCGAAGAGGATCAGGATGACCTTCTGCTTCAGGTCGAACGACCGGATGTCCTCCTCCGCGGTGTCGAGCTGCCACTGCGCGTTGAACTTCTCGCGGTCCTCGTAGGCGATGGAGGCCGAGGGGTCCTTCTTAATCTTCTTGGCGTACCAGTACAGGTAGGTAATCACCACGATCGCGCCCACCACCGCGCCGGCGGCACGCCAGCCGATACCCTCGGTGAACTTAATGCCCGCGGAGTTGGAGGCGATGATGACCGAGAACGGGTTGATGGTGGAGAATGCCGAGCCGATGGAGCCGGCGAGGAACACCGAGCCAACCACAACGATCGCGTCGAAGCCGAGCGAGATGAAGATGGGGGCGAGGATGGGGTAAAACGCCACCGCCTCCTCCTCGAGGCCGCAGAAGGAGCCGCCCATCACCATGAGGATCGACACCGCGGCGACGAGAATGAACTCGCGGCCCTTCGTCTTCTTGGTCAGCGCGAACAAGCCGGATTCGAACGCCCCGGTTGCGCGCACTACGCCGATGAGGCCGCCGAGCACCAGGATGAACACGATGATGTCCACGCCCTCGATGGTGCCGTGCACCATGCTGAGCGGGATGTCCATAAAGCCGGCGTGGTGCGGGTCAACGTGCTCGTAGGTGCCGGGGATGGAGACGGGTTTGGTGATGTCCCCGCCGGTGAAGCTGTCGATGTTGATCGGCACGCCCAGCTGGTCCAGGGTTTCCTGGGTGGCGGGCATGTCGCTGGTTTCGCCGCTCGGCGCGGTGACGACGAGGTCGCTGGCGCCCTCGTTGTACTCCACCTTGGAGTAGGAGCCGGCTGACACCCACCAGGTACAGAGCACCGCGATGACGGTGAGGAAAAAGAGAATGGTGAAGGCCGACGGGAACTCGAACTTCTTCTTCTTCTTCTTCTCAGGGGCCTGTTGTTGGGGAGCTGCCGTGGTCACGGTGTTAGTCCTTCCCTGGCTAGGTGCCCGGGGCGAATGTCCCAGGCGAGTGGTCGGTACAGGAATAAGTGTAAACCCGCCACCATGCGCCACAGGCACCGCGAGAGGGTGATTATTCTTACAGCAATTGCCCTCGGATATCAGAGTAGATCGTGCGCTGCGTCGCGGGCCTGCGCCGCCGTGGGCGCGGCGAGGGCCCGGCGCGCCATCTCGCGGCACGTATCCAGGTCGTGCCCGCGGAGCGCGGCCCGCACCGGCCCGATTTTGGAGGGGGCCATGCTTAGCGACGCCACCCCGAGCCCCACCAACACCAGAGCTGCAAGCGGGTCCCCGCCCGCCTCCCCGCACACCCCGACTGGCTTGCCGGCGGCCCAGCCACCCTCGGCGGCGGCGCGGATCATAGCGAGCACGGCGGGTTGCCACACGGACAGCAGCGGGACGAGCTCGCCCTGCATGCGGTCGGCGGCCATCGTGTACTGGGACAGGTCGTTCGTGCCGATGGAGGCGAAGTCCGCCGCACCCAGGAGCTGTTCGGTGGTCAAGGCAGCGGCCGGGGTCTCCACCATCACGCCGACCTGGGGCAGGCCGAAGGAGCGGGCGCGGCGCACAAACCACTCGGCCTCCTCCTGCGTGGCCACCATAGGGGCCATGACCCACAGGTCGCAGCCGTCGACCGCCTCGCGCGCCATGGAGAGGCGCAGCCCGCGGCGGCCAAGGGCGGGGTTGGGCTCCGCGCCGAGGTCGGCGAAGCGCAGCGGCTTGTCGGCGCCGGCGTCCAGGGTGCGCACCACCACGCGGCGGCGCCCGAACGCCTGAGCACGCCCGCATACATCTCCGCCTGCTCCGTCACGGTCGGCGCGCTCTCCCGGTCCACGAAGAGGAACTCGGTGCGGAGCAGGCCGCAGCCCTCCAGGTCCAGGCCGGACGCTGCGGCGGCGTCTGCGACGGTGCCGATGTTGGCCAGCAGCGTCACCCTGTGGTTGTGCTCCGCCGAGCCCGTGGAGCCCGCCAAAGCAGCCGCGCGGCGGCGCGACCGCTCGGCCAGGGCGGCGGTGTCAGTGTCGCTGGGGGTGATGATGACGTCGCCTGAGGTGCCGTCGATAGCTACAAAGCTCCCGGGTGCGACCCCGAGGATACCTTTGGCCTGCACCACGGCAGGGATGCCCAGCTGGGCGGCGAGGATCGCGGTGTGGGAGGTCGCGCCGCCGGCCTCGGTGACGATGCCGAGGACCCGGGCCGGGTCCAGGGTGGCGGTTTCCGCGGGGGCAAGGTCCGCGGCGACGAGGATCGAGGGGCGGTCGAGGGTGAACTGCTCCCCATTAGTTGGACTGAGAAAATCAGTTACCGACTAGTGGGGGGGGGTAGTTTTCATTGAGAGCTCGAAGTTCGCTGAGTGAGCATCAGCGCGAGCAGTTGGTTGAACTTTTTGAGCAAGGCATGGGCTTTAAGGCTGCTGCCACTGCTCTTGATGTCTCCAAATACGCCGTCCGTATGCTCTATCGTCGGTTTACGCTGCATGGCAGGCTATGTCTCGTGGAGAAACCGACTAAGCAGCAGTATTCGTTCGAAATCAAGAAGGAAGTTGTCCAACGCCACCTTGCTGGTGAGACAGCGATGGATCTCGCGCGTGAATTTGGCCTGTCATCAGAGCAGCTAGTCAGCCAGTGGTCGTGGAAATGGCGTAAAGGTGGCGATGACGCGTTAAAACCGAAGCCGAAAGGCAGGCCTAAAGGTTTGGCCGCGCCGAAGCTGCTCACGGAGGAGGACAAGCTGCGTCGCCAGATCGCACGGTTGGAAGCGGAAAACGCTTACTTAAAAAAATTGCGAGACTTGAGGAATCAGGGACGCGCCTGAAAGTCCAGGCGATTGTCATCCTCAAGTCACAGCATCGTCTGCAATACCTTTTGGATGCGGCAGGCATGCCGAGATCGACGTTCTTCTACCACCAGAAACGACTCAGCGAGCCGGACAAGCACGCTGCGCTCAAAGACGCGATCCGGGAAAGCTTCGAACGTAACAAGCATCGCTACGGCTACAGGCGAGTGCTACTTGACCTGCGCAACCAGGGGTGGGTGGTCAACCACAAGCTCGTCTACAAACTCATGTGCGAGTTGGGGCTTCGAGCCAAGGTCCGCCAGCGCAGGCCATATGTTTCCTACAACGGGACGATCAGCCACATTGCCGAGAACACACTTGACCGCAAGTTCACCCCAGATAAGCCAAACACCGTCTTTGTCAGCGACGTCACCGAGCTCAGGATCGCAGGCCGCAAAGTCTACCTGTCACCGGTGATGGATCTGTTCGACCGTTCAATCGTTGCCCACACCGTGGCTACATCACCGTCGACAGCCTTTACCGCCGATGCTTTAACTCAGACGATTAAAATGTGTGCGCCTGAGACTGGGTGGATGATGCACACCGATCAAGGTTTCCAGTACCAGCATTCGTCCTGGCGCAACCTCATTCATGACAACGGCGGTGTTCAGTCGATGTCGCGTAAAGCTAACTGCTACGACAACGCGGTCATGGAGAACTTCTTCGGCCACTTGAAAACCGAGATGTACCACGGAGAAGTCTTCGACACCGTCGCAGAGTTCAACCAGGCGATCGACGACTACATCCAGTGGTACAACACCGAACGCATCCAACAACGACTCAAGGGCCTGACCCCGATGCAATATCGAAATCAGACCCTTGAAGTCCTAACCACCTAGAGTTAAACCAGTCCAACTTTCGGGGGCCAGTTCACCCCCGCAGGTGGCTTCTCCCCTAGTGCTTCCAACGACGAGAAGCACTAGGGGAGTTTCCTTTAGTGTGTAGCTTCCAGCCGTTCTTTGAGGCTGGTGGCTAAGTCTAGAAGTTCGTCTGGGTTATCTGCGGGCCGTTGTTGGGACAGATTCCTCTGTGCTGCGCGTACGAACTTGGCGAGTGTGCCGGCGTCGCGGGCCAGTGGGGAAGTGGCAGGCAACTCCGCTTGTATTACCTGTAGGTGCTTGGCGGCACTGTTGGCGGCGTCTAGTGCGTACTTGTAGTCTCCAGTCTCCCCGTGCGCCCCAATAAACAACGCGCACAGGTGCGTGTCCTGGGCTTCATGAATAATGTCAGCCATTCCTTTACCCCCCTTAACCTCCGACCAACGACAACGCGTGCTAAACCCCGACATTATACATATTCTTTATGAATGGATTATGGCAAAAATACACCTAACGAAGAAAACACACCAAAAGACGCTTCTCCGAAAGAACAAGATGCACCAGATAGGAACCCCTCTATAGAGAGCCATACCGAACAGGAAAAAGAAGTCACCCAAAGCACAAGTTCTGCTTCGCCTGCCCGCTCCGAATGGCTCCGCGACATTGGAATACCATTCATTGCCTCCACAGTGGTGGGATCCATTTTTATGGTGACGCAGATTTGGGACTCTAACAATCAGGCAGACACAGCAGAGCGACTCGAAAATCTGCGATACGTTCGAGATCGGGCTCAAGTTGCGACGTCAGCTAACCTATCACCCCATTGTCTAACAGCTGACGGGACCATATTTACCCCTGGTACGCCCACTACGAAATCTTCCACAGATAAACCAGACCCTTCCATTCCTGAACTGCCTTTTAAAGACTTTGACCTAAAGGAACAAAATTTGAGTGGTCTTTGGCTTAATTGTGCAAACTTTAGTGGAGCAAACCTCGAAGGGGCAGACTTAAGCAACGCAGTTTTAATAGAGGCGAAGTTTGACGGCGCGAATCTAAGAAACGCGAATCTACAAGGTGCAATCCTTGAACTAGCACAATTAGGGGGTGCCGATTTGCGTGGTGCGGATCTAAGCAACGCGGACCTATCGGGAACTCCTACAGACCTTTCAATTCTTGAAACTGCAACTTTGCACGAGACCATTCTTCCAGAGGATAACTTGGCGTTGACTCCACAACAGAAACAACGCTTACAAGATTTAGGTGCGACTTTCACTAAGGAGGAAGACCCCGAACCATAGTATAAAAGTCCGATTAGGTACACCCTATTGTTACGTGTATTTATGCCGGTAAGTTACATGTAAAATAAGGTAAATTCTGCCATTGTTTTACACATGTATAGCGGGGTCTAGGCCGTATCTATACAGAAAGTGGTGATTGTGGTGTTGTCGTCCGATGGTTTCCATATTGAAAGTCATATTGATTCTGTGCCCGCGTTGGCGCGGGTAAAAGATCTGCATGGTGGGTTGTCGTCGGGGCAGCAGGCGTTGGGCAGGATTGTACAAGCCTTGCTTGCTGACGCCGATGGTCTCGACGGTGTCCAGCTTTATGCTCTCTCGGATGCAATCGAGTCGTATCGTGATGCGGTCATCGACCAGGAGAACGTGGCTTTTAAACCTTCGCGGGGTGAAGACTAATGCGTGGGCAGCGGGTGGGATATATCCGTGTTTCAACGGTAGAGCAGAATAATCAGCGCCAGAAAGAACTACTGTCCACGTCTGGAAGTATTGACCGATTCTTTGAGGACAAGATTTCCGGCCGCACTAAGACAGAGCGTCCTGGGCTTGGCGAGTGCATGGCCTATGTGCGCGACGGTGACGAACTCGTCGTCTCATCGATCGACCGCCTCGCCCGCTCACTAACCGATCTGCGCGGTATTGTCGACGAACTCACAGACAAAGGCGTGACCGTTACCTTCCTGCACGAGAACCTATCCTTCTCGAAGGACACTAGTGACCCACGCGCGGATCTTATGTTGGGTATTTTGGGTTCGTTTGCGGAGTTTGAGCGGGCCATTATCCGCGAACGCCAGGCGGAGGGGATTGCGTTGGCGAAAAAGGCCGGCAAGTACAAAGGCCGCAAACCCGCCCTAACCCCAGAGCAAGTAGTAGAGATTAAGCGGCGCGTACTGGCAGGGGAGTCAAAGGCAGCACTCGCGCGAGAGTTTGAGGTTACCCGTCCTACGGTGTATCGGGCGTTGAAAAACGCCTAAGTCCGCGCAGCATATCAGATGGGACTAAAAGATCCTGGCAGAAGGTCTTCTTCTCCTTAGCAGCGCGAGGCTATCTCGTAGAACCGACCAAGATAAAGACAGCAGATCCTAGACACACATAGTAAAAGGGTTTCGAGCATTCACATTGGAACATAATGTAAAAGACATGGTTTCAAAGAATTCGACTGTTTCCCGTGTCCTGTCCGGCATCCAACCCACCGCTGATTCCTATCACCTGGGTAATTACCTAGGAGCGCTCAAGCAGTGGATTGACCTGCAGGACAGCTATGATGCCTTCTATTTCATTCCGGACCTGCACGCGATTACCGTGGAGCAAAATCCCGAGGAGCTGCGCAACCGCACCATCGCGGGTGCCGCCCAACTCATTGCCCTAGGCATCGACCCGGAAAAGTCCACGCTCTTCGTACAGTCTCACGTGCCCGCTCACGCGGAGCTGACCTGGGTTTTGCAGTGCCTGACCGGCTTTGGTGAGGCCTCCCGCATGACCCAGTTCAAGGATAAGTCCGCCAAGCAGGGCTCGGACCGTACCTCGGTGGGCCTATTTACCTACCCAATCCTTATGGCCGCCGATATTTTGCTTTACTCGCCGGATTATGTGCCGGTGGGTGAGGATCAGCGCCAACACATGGAAATGACTCGTAACCTGGCCGAGCGCTTTAATAATAAGTACGGCGAGACCTTCAAGGTTCCGGAGCCGTTCATCCCAGAGGGTGCGGCAAAGATTTATGACCTGCAGGAGCCGACGTCCAAGATGTCCAAGTCTGGCGCCAACCCGAAGGGCTTGGTCAACCTGCTTGATGCGCCAAAGACTTCGGCCAAGCGCATCAAGTCCGCCGTGACGGATGATTTGGGCTCGGTGGCCTTCGACCGCGACAACCAGCCGGGTGTTTCCAACCTGTTGGTCATCCAGTCCGCGCTGACGGGGGAGTCCATCGATTCCTTGGTGGAGAAATACGCCGGCCAGGGCTATGGCCACCTCAAGGTGGATACCGCCGAGGCGCTGCAGGAATTTACCACTCCGCTCAAGGCGCGCTATGACGAGTTGATGGCGGACCGCGGCGAGCTCGAGCGCATCCTGGCCAAGGGGGCAGAGACTGCGCAGGAGATTGCACAGCCGCTTGTCGACGCCGTCTATAGCAAAGTGGGATTCTTTCGGTAGATTACCCACAAAGATCGATCCTGCTTGTTCTCAAGCACATTGGTGGGTAGGGCTTGCCCGCGTTAGTGCAATGCGGGCAAGACTAAAGTCTTGGCCCTGAAACCTGACGCTGATTCGTCAGAATTATCCATATAAACAGCCCAATACGTTTAATTGCGCTGTTTCCCTGGCTTGAGGAAGGTCCCCAAGGAAAACACTTCATTTATGCCTTACCCTGGATATTCCGCTCCGTACCGTTGGCTACGCATCACTGTATCCTTCGAGAAGAATCACAGCCGGAGCATGTATTTCGGCACCTTAGATCGTCTAATACGAGTCTTCTTATAACTGGTAATCCGTCATGACCTAATCAGCCCAGAGGAAGCGTAGACGATGGGGAGAGCCCTCGAGCTTTGGAATTGATAACCCCAGCGATAGCAAGCACTATAAACATAGCAGCGGCGGAGAGGAGTTGGCTGCGGGCGGTGGCGTCGGTAAGCATGAGCACCGCGATGGCCGCAAAGAGCGCGAGGGCGAACCAAGTCAGGTAGGGGAAGGCCCACATGCGGATGGGAAGGGGATGGAGTGCTTCGAGCTGACGGCGCAGGCGCAGCTGGCTGACGGCGATGAATACCCACACGATGAGCAGGGAGGCGCCGGCGGCATTGAGCATGAAGGTAAGAAGCCAACCTGTATCGGCGTAGTTGAGCACCACCATGACGGCCGAGAGTAGGACGGACAGGGCAATAGCGGTGGTGGGTACGCCGTCTTTATTGGTGGTGGTGAAGATGCGTGGAGCCTCGCCACGGGAGGCCAGCGAGTGCATCATGCGAGAGGAGGCGTAGATCTGCGAATTGAAAGCGGAAAGCAACGCAAGGACGATGACAACCTCCATGATGCCGGCCGCACCCGGGATGCCGGCGCGCTCGAGGACCATGGTGAAGGGCGATTCTGCGGCCGTGGAGGCACCTCCCAAGATGGAATAAGGCAGAAGGAACGTGATGACGAGAACGGAGCCCAAGTAGAACACGGAGATGCGCAAGATGGTGGAGCGCACGGCGTTGACCAGGGATTTTTCGGGGTCCTCGGATTCGGCAGAGGCGATGGCGACGACTTCGATGCCGCCGAAGGCGAAGGCTACGGCCAAAAGGCCGGCCGCGACGCCGCCGAGGCCATTGGGCATGAAGCCGTCCTCGAGGAAGACGGAGGTGCCGATGAAAGAATGGCCAGGCAGGAGGCCCAGGATGAGCAGCACGCCGATGATGAGGAAGGCCACGATGACGACGACCTTGATAAGCGCGAACCAATACTCGAATTCGCCGAAACTACGCACGCGCAGCAGGTTGATGACGCCGAAGAGGACCACGCAGATAGCTGCGGGGATCCACGGCGAGACGTCGAACCAGGAGCCAATGAATCCGGCCGCGCCGGTGATTTCGGCGCCGAGTACGGCGACGGTGGCTAGCCAATAAATCCAGCCCTGGGTAAAGCCCGCCCAGCGGCCGATGCCATGTTCGGCATATTCGGAAAAAGAGCCGGAGGCGGGGATAACGGTGCCCATCTCGCCCAGCATCTGCATCACCAAAATGGCCAGGAAGCCGGCGATGATATAGGCGAGGAGCACGGCGGGCCCAGCGGCGGAGATACCGACGCCGGTGCCGAGGAATAGCCCGGCACCGATGGTGGAGCCAAGCCCCATCATGGTTAGGTGGCGGACCTTCAGACCAGAACCGAGGGAGGAGGAGTTATCAGTCACTCCTCCATCATATTTTCCCCGATTGGTCTATAGGAATCGGGGGTATTAATTCTTGTGCAGCTCGTCGTTCAGCGCGACGGCCTCGGCCTTCCACTCCACGGCCTCAACCGCACCGGAGACGGAGTTGCGGCGCAGCAGCATGCCGGAGGCACCGGAGAGTTGGGAACCCTTGACGTTCTCGCCATTATCAACGCCCAGTGCTTCCGCGACCTTGCCAAAGACGGTGACCT
Organism: Corynebacterium nasorum; assembly: GCF_022345765.1. Classification (NCBI taxonomy): domain Bacteria; kingdom Bacillati; phylum Actinomycetota; class Actinomycetes; order Mycobacteriales; family Corynebacteriaceae; genus Corynebacterium; species Corynebacterium nasorum. Next base: position 111,059 of record NZ_JAKRDR010000006.1, read on the forward strand.
TGGTGCCGGCGGTGACGTAGAGGCCGGCTTCGACCACGGCGTCGTCGCCAAGCGAAATGCCAATGCCGGAGTTGGCGCCGAGCAGGCAACGCTCGCCGATGGAGATGACCTCCTTGCCGCCGCCGGACAAGGTGCCCATGATGGACGCGCCGCCGCCGATATCGGAGCCATCGCCCACGACGACGCCCGCGGAGATGCGGCCCTCCACCATGGAGGCGCCCAAGGTGCCGGCGTTGAAGTTCACAAAGCCCTCATGCATGACGGTGGTTCCCTCAGCAAGGTGGGCGCCCAAGCGCACGCGGTCCGCGTCGCCAATGCGAACGCCAGACGGCACAACGTAGTCCACCATGCGCGGGAATTTATCAACGGAGTAGACAACGACCGGGCCGCGGGAGGCAAGGCGGCCGCGCACCATCTGGAAATCGGAGACGGCGCAGGGGCCATAGTTAGTCCAAACCACGTTATTGAGGTGGCCGAAGATGCCATCCATATTCAGGCCGTGCGGCTTGACCGCGCGGTGAGAAAGGAGGTGCAGGCGCAGGTAAGCATCGTAGGTATCGACGGGGGCGTCATCCAGATCTTTGATGGAGGTCTCGACGGCAACGCGGGCCACGCCGCGCTCCTCGTCCGGGCCTGCCAGCGCGGAGAACTGCTGAGGGACCTCCTCCAAGCGCTTGGTCTCGGTGGTCTCTACGGTCTTATCGGTATAAACGGCTGGGAACCAGACGTCCAAGACGGTGCCGTCATGGGTAATGGTTGCCAGGCCACGTGCGGATGCAGAAGTCATGCCCGCTAGCTTAGCAACTACCTCCGCGTCTCTGCGCGCTGGCCGGTGGGTAGTACGAAGGACAAGACGACGAGTATCGCAGCGAGGATGAGTACCGAGATGACCTGGTTGCGTGCATCTGGGTCAAAGAGCATGAGCAGGGTGAGCCCGCCCAGCGCCGCGGCCGTGACCCACGGCAGCCAGGGAAAGCCGGGCACACGCAGATCGGTCAACTCGCCATTGCCGCGCATTTGGGGATGCAGCTTGATAAAGGAAGCCACGATGAAGGACCAGATGACCAGCAGACACCCGCCCACTGCATTGAAGAGAAATGCTAGGAGCCCCGGAGGGTTCCAAAACTGCAGGCCTACCGAAGCGAAGGCGAAGACCATGGACAAAATGACCGCGTTGATGGGGGAGCCAGCGCGATTTTGCTTGAGGAAGAATCCTGGGGCGCAGTGATCCTTAGCCATGTCAAAGACCAAGCGGGAAGTGGCGTAGATCTGCGCGTTGAAGGCGGAGAGCAGCGCCAAGGCGATAATCGCTTCCATGAAACCGGACGCGAAGGGAATCTTGGCGGCCCCAAGCACGAGGGTGAAGGGGGAATCGGCGGCTACGTCGGCGTCCTGGATGGAGCTAAAGGGCAGCGCCATGGTGATAACCACGATGGAGCCGATGTAGAAGATCATGATGCGCACGATAATGGCGCGGACCGCGGTGGCCACGTTATGTGCTGGGTCCTCGGATTCGGCCGCCGCGATAGTAACCAATTCGATACCGCCGAAGGCAAAGGCCACGGCTAGCAATCCGGCGGCGAAGCCGGGCATGCCATTGGGCAGGAAATTAGCGGTGAAATTGGTCCCGGCCAAGGAGAGATCCATGCCGGGCAGGATGCTCAGCGCCATGAGCACGCCTATGGCAAGGAAGGCGACAATGACGCCGACCTTGATGATGGCGAACCAGAACTCAAACTCGCCAAATCCGCCCACGGCCGCGAAATTGACCACTGCGAAGAATGCCACGGCGATAAGTGCCGGAATCCACGGGTCGATATCGAACCAGCTGGAGATGATGGCGGCCGCCCCGGTGATTTCGGCGCCCATGACCATGATTAGCATGAACCAATAAATCCATCCCATGGTAAAGCGTGCCCAGTGTCCGAAGGCCTGACCGGCGTAGGTGGAAAATGACCCCAAAGAGGGGCGGGCGGCGGCCATCTCACCGAGCATCCACATCACTAGCGCAATGAGCGCGCCGGCCACGGCATAGGAAATGAGCACGGAGGTGCCGGAAATCTGGATGCCGAGGCCTACGCCGAGGAAGAGGCCGGCGCCCACGGCAGAGCCAAGGCCCGTCATCGTGAGATGACGGGATTTCAATTGAGCGGTTTCGGCCATTGTTATCACCTTAGGGAGGACGAAATATTTACAGTGAAGTGAACTTTACACAATGCGGGGAGCTACGCGGGGCGCTAGCATGGCGCTTTGTGACTTTAGATCTATATGCAGACCCCATCGAACTAACCAAGGCGCTCGTTGATATTCCGAGCCCCTCCCACCATGAGGAGGCCATCGCAGACGCCGTCGAAGAAGCGCTGCGCGGTTTGGACGTCGAGGTTGCCCGCTACGGCAATACCGTGTGCGCCCGCACGAACCGTGGGCTAGATTCCCGCGTGGTGCTCGCCGGACACATTGATACCGTTCCGTTGGCAGAAAATGTACCGCATCACATGGAAACCACTAAAGACGGGGTGGAGATTATGTGGGGCTGTGGCACCGTGGACATGAAGTCAGGCATGGCCATCTACCTTAATGCCTTTGCCCAGCTGCACGAGTCGGAGGAGCTGAAACATGATCTTACTGTCATCGCCTATGAGGGTGAAGAAGTAGCTACTGAATTTAATGGCTTGGGCCATCTGCAAAAGGACCACCCGGAGTGGCTCGAGGGGGACTTCGCGCTTCTGGGCGAGCCCTCCGGCGCCATGGTGGAGGCCGGTTGTCAGGGCTCCATCCGCCTGCGCGTGACCGCGCACGGCACCCGCGCGCACTCGGCCCGCGCCTGGCTCGGCTCCAATGCCGCGCACAAGCTCGCACCGATTATGAGCCGCATCGCCGCCTATGAGTCCCGCGACGTCACCATGGACGGCTGTACTTACCGCGAGGGCCTCAATATCGTTCACCTCGAGTCCGGCGTGGCCACAAATACGCTGCCGGATGAGGCTTGGATGTTTGTGAACTTCCGCTTCGCCCCGGACCGCACGAGCGAGGAGGCGCTGGAGTACATGAAATCCATCATCGGCGAGGAAGAAGATGTCACCATCGACATCGACGACATTGCCCCGGCCGCCCAGCCTGGGTTGGGCCAGCCTGCAGCCAAAGCTCTTATCGACGCCGTCGGGGGCAACGTCCGCGCCAAGTTTGGCTGGACCGACGTCGCCCGCTTCTCCGAAATGGGCACCCCGGCCGTGAACTTCGGCGCCGGTGACCCAGGGTTTGCGCATAAAAAGGACGAGCAGGTCCCCACCGCGCAGATTAGTGAAGTATCCACCGCCCTCCTGAAATACCTGAAGGGATAGACCATGACTCCTGAGCAGATGCGCACTCTGCGCGGCCCGATGCTGCTGCGCACCGAAGGCGAACAGGCCTCCACCTTTGACCAGCGGCTCTTGGAGTCCGGTGCAGACCACGAGTGGCAGCATGCCGATCCGTGGCGCGTGCTGCGCATCCAAGGCGAATTCGTCGCCGGCTTCGATGCGTTATCCAAGTTGCCGAAGGCCGTCACCGTCTTCGGCTCCGCACGCACCACGCCCGAGGACGCGAGCTACCAGCTGGGCGTCGAGGTCGGCCGCAAGCTGGCCGAGCACTCCTATGCCGTCATCACCGGTGGCGGCCCCGGCATCATGGAGGCAGCCAACCGTGGCGCCCACGAAGCCGGCGGGCTGTCCGTGGGCTTGGGCATCGAGCTTCCCCATGAGCAGGGCCTCAACGAGTACGTCGACCTGGGCCTGAATTTCCGCTACTTCTTCGCCCGCAAGACGATGTTCTTGAAGTACTCGCAGGCCTTCATTTGCCTACCTGGCGGCATGGGCACGATGGATGAGTTCTTCGAAGTCATGTGCATGGTGCAGACCGGCAAGGTGACCAATTACCCCATCGTGCTCATGGGCACCGAGTACTGGACCGGCCTTTTGGAATGGATGGACAAGACGCTAGCAGCGGGTGGATTTATCAACGAAAGCGACCGGGAGCTTTTCCTGCTTACCGACGACCCCGATGAAGCCGTCTCCCACATCATTAAGCGTCACGAGGTTATGAGCGATAAGCGCATCAGGGAGCCGCGTTGAGCCTCGCGCGTGTGATGGCGATTGTCAATCGCACCCCGGATTCTTTCTATGACAAGGGGGCAACCTTTGACCTCGACCCGGCGCTGCGCCGCTGCGATGAGGTGATCGCAGCCGGTGCTTCGATCGTCGATATTGGTGGCGTGAAGGCTGGCCCCGGCAAAGCTGTGGACGCGGCGGAGGAAATCGACCGCGTGGTGCCGACCATTGAGAAGGTGCATCAGCGCCACCCGGATGTCCTCATTTCCGTCGATACGTGGCGCAGCGAGGTGGCAGAGGCAGCCATTGCAGCCGGTGCCGGGCTCATAAATGACACCTGGGCGGGTTGGGATCCCGAGCTCATCGAGGTCGCCGGACACCACCGCGTGGGCTATGTCTGCTCTCACACCGGTGGTATCACCCCGCGCACCCGGCCGCACCGTGTCCATTTTGATGACGTGGTGGCCGATGTCATCGCGGAAACCACCCAGCTGGCCGAGCGCGCCGCCGCTCTCGGTTGCCCGGAGGACCTGACCTTCATCGATCCGACCCATGACTTTGGCAAGAACACCTTCCACGGTCTCGAGCTTTTGCGGCGCATAGACGAGGTCGTGGCCACCGGCTGGCCGGTGCTCATGGCGCTATCAAACAAAGATTTTGTGGGCGAGACGCTAGACCGCGGGGTAGGAGAGCGCGTTGCGGGTACCCTAGCCGCCACCGCGTGGTCCGCTGCCCGCGGAGTGGCCGCTTTCCGCGTCCACGAGGTAGCTGAGACCGCAGACGTCATTCGCATAACTGCTGCCATCCAAGGCGAGGCGGCACCATTGGCAACCACGCGAGGCCTAGCATGAGTGTCTCCGTTGTCATCCCGGCCCTCAACGAGGAAGACACTGTCGCGAACGTCGTGCGTGCCTGCCTTGCCGATAATCCGCTTGAGGTGCTGGTCATCGATGCCGATTCCACCGACGCCACCGCCTCTCGTGCTGCCGCAGCCGGGGCGGAGGTACGCAATTGGCGCGATATCCTGCCAGAAGAACCGCGCCCCGGCAAGGGCGAATCCCTCTGGCGCGGGGTCGCCGCGGCGAAGGGAGACATAGTCGTCTTCGTCGATGCGGATCTTGAATCCGCTGCGCCCGGCATGGTAGCTGCCCTAGCCGCTCCTTTTTCCGACCCCGCGGTAGAAATGGTCAAGGCCCGCTACCGCCGCAGCCTCAACGGACAGCCCACCGGCGGCGGCCGCGTCACCGAGCTGACAGCCAAACCGCTCATTAAGCAATTTTTCCCAGAGCTCGCTCATATCGACCAGCCGCTCGGAGGCGAATACTCTCTGCGCCGCGCCACCGCCGTCGAGCTGCCCTTTGTAGAAGGCTACGGGGTGGAAGCGGGGCTATTGGTGGACGTCGGCAAGCGGGGCACAATAGCACAGGTGGACTTGGGAACTCGGGTGCACCGCAACCGGCCGCTACATGAACTCGCGCCGATGGCCGAGGTAGTCGCGCGCACACTGCTCTCCCGCGCCGGGGTTACTGCGCCCGTTGCTCAACGCCCGCCGCTAAAAGGTAAGGTTTAAGCCATGCTGTCTTGGATTATGCTCCTCCTCGTCCTTTTCTCCCTGACCGTCATCGGGACCTGGGTATGGGGGTCGATTTTTGGCCGCGGCGAGGTTATGCACCCGCTCGATGAGCCGGAGAAGGTGCGCGAAAATAACCGCGCCGCTGCCCGCGAAGGGCGCCTTGACCAGGTGAAATTCGAGGTTGTGCCCCGCGGGTACCGCCAGGACCAAGTAGATGATCTCCTCGCACAACTAGAAGAGCAACTATCTTCCGCGCCGAAAAGGTCTAAGCTGGAAGGAAAAGAAGTTAACTAAAGGAGACTCACTATGGCAGCAATGAAGCCGCGCACCACGGGCGGAGAAATGGAAGCAGTAGAGGAGTCCCGCAAAATTGTCATGCGCATCCCCTCCGATGGCGGCGGGCGCATCGTCATCGAGCTGAGCAAGGACGAGGCCGCCGAGCTTGGTTCTCTGTTGACCGAGGTTTCTAGCTAGTCTAGATACATGCTTTCTCATATCGTCGACATTCTGGCTGATCCCAATGATGGCACCGCGCTTTCTGGTGCCGATGATTTCTCTCGCTTGGTCTCGGAATCCGGCCACTCTTTTGATGTGGCCAAGCAGGGCTACGTCACCCTCGCGGCCGGCGCCGGACTCAAGCACAAGGGCGATGACATGGACATGGTCAACGCCCGCGAGACCTATTTGGCCATGGGGCACTTCGCGCCCTTCGTGGAGGCCGTGACTGGGGCAGTCCAAGGTGCGCTGGATTCCGCATCGTTGGCCGAATCTACGCCCGCCTCTCTGCTTGAGGTGGGCGCTGGTACGGGCTACTACTTGGCCCACACCCTCGACTCCATCGCTGAGGCCCGCGGCGTCGGGCTCGATATTTCCCCGCACGCCGCGAAGCACTTGGCTAAGTGCCACCCGCGCGTCGGTGCCGTCGTGGCCGATGTGTGGGAGCGCCTGCCCATTCGTGATGAGTCCGTCGACGCTATTTCCGTCGTCTTCGCCCCACGCAATCCGGCCGAATTCCAGCGCGTGCTCGTCCCAGGCGGCCAGGTCATCGTCTTGACCCCTGATGCCGGCCACTTGGACGAGCTGCGGGAGCCTTTGGGCATCCTCGGCGTGGAAGACGGCAAGGTGGAGCGCATGTACGAGCAGGCCGAGGGATACCTCGAGCAGGCGGCCGATCCGGTGGATATTTCGTTCCCCATTGAGCTCGATAAGGCCTCCGTTGCCGCGCAGGTTGGGATGAGCCCGTCCGCGCGTCACATTAGCGCCGGGGAACTCGCCGAGCGCATGGCCGCTCTTCCTCCGACACTTACGGTTACCGCCCGCGCTCGACTGGACCGCCTCCGCGCAGTTTAGCCCCGGCCCTTCTGCCTCATCCCCGCCCTTCGCGCTCACCAGCAGCGCGTGGGGCGGTTCTTTTCGTTGCTCCGGTGAGCGCGAGGGCTGGTTCCTCGCCCTTGCCGCTCACCAGCACACGCTTTCCGACGCCCCAGCGTCTCCCCGTGAGCGCGAAGGGCGCGCGGCGTGACATCGCCCCGTACCGCGGGTGGCGCGGGTGCCGCGGGTCCGGAAACGCACAACCCCGCCCTTGCCGCTCACCGGGAGCGGCGGAACCGCGGTGGGCGGCCGTGCCGGTGAGCGCGAAGGGCGGGGTGGAGAACCGAGCGGGGCGTCGGGTGATGTTTAGAGCTTGGAGCCGGAGCGCTGCCAGTCCTGCTCGATGACGGCATCGCCGGAGGTTTCGACGCGCAGCCCAGAGCAACCGCCCTCGAAGTAGACGCGGGAGGCCATGGCGATGAGGCCACCATCGACGAATACCTCGACGGTGGAACCGTCTTGGATAATGGTGAGGGTGTCGGAGTCACCCTCGGCAAGCGTGGCGGTGGCGGGCTCAGAATCGGCAAAGCAATGATTGAAAGCCTTGTTCATTGAGCGATCGAGGCTGATGTCATCGCCGGAGTGGCGGATGGTGGCGGCGGGGTCACCGGCGCCGTCGAGAAGCGTGACGGTGACGCAGGAACCGGAAGGCACCTCCATGACGCCGGTCCACGAGCGGGCGTAATCGGAAAGCTTGACGGCATCGGGCAAGCCCCGGGCGGGGGCTTGGTAGAGGACGCCGCCCTCGAGGGTGACTCGGCGGGGTAAGGAAAGGGCATTGGCCCAGCCTTCGGCTTCCCACGAGGCGTGCTTGGTGGCGTCATCGCCGCGGCCGTTGCCGTTGAGGAGGCCAACGATAACGGCGCGCTCATAGCGCTGCTCGGGGGTGAGCGTGCCGGTGGTGGTGTTGGTACTGCGTGGGCGGGAGAAATCGTGGCCGAAGTCTACGCGGCGGAAGCCGGAGACCACGGTAAAGGTGGTGCCCTCCAGCCGGCCGACGAGGTAGCCGGAGACGTCGCGGCCGCCACGCTCCAAGGTGACAAAGAGGACGTCGTAGACATTGCCGTCAACCTCATCGCGCAGTCGGACTAGGCGCGGGGAGACGACCGGCGGAATGGGCGAGGTAGCGGGGACCTCGCCCTCTAGGAAGCCAGGGTCGCCGTCGAACTTGAGGCTGCCGCGCAGGCGCCAAGACACGCCGTCGGCGGATTCGAGGATGACGGGAACCGGGGCGTCGGAGTGGCCGGTGAGAGCCAACATGAGCCAACCGTCGTGGCCGTCATCGCGGTCCTCTGAGGCCCAGTCGGGCACCACGGAGGGGGAGCGGAAATGATCGAAGTTGCGGGTATTGCCCACGACTTCGCCAAAACGAACGACATTGGGGTCGAGCGCCTGTGGGTCATCGGAGACCTCGCAGATCTCGTCCACGTTGGCGTAGCGGGCGAGGTGAACGGCGATTCCGGCGGCGGTCACGGAGGTGAAGTAGAGATGGATATCGTCTGGGCCTTGGGCTACGGAACCTGCGCGCAGGGAGAGCTCGCCGCCGACGGGGGCGAGGGCATCGTCACAGTCCAACCAGTCAAAGGGAGACTCTTCGGAGTAGGTGTGTCCCCAGCGCGCCGGGGAGTCCGCGGTGGGGCGGTACTGGTAGAACAGATGCCAAGTATCGCCATCGCGCAGGATTCCGGCGGGGGCGTCGAGGACGCCGTCTTCAGGGACAAAATGCAGTTCGGGGCGGTGGGTTGTCACGGCTATCCTTCCTTAAATCAGACTGCGGTAAATATCGACGGTCTGGGCGGCAATCGTAGCCCAAGAAAAATCACGAATGGCACGCTCGCGGCCGGCGCGCCCAAATTCGGCAGCGCGCTTTTTATCGGCGGCGACGTCATTGACTGCAGCGGCGAGGTCGGCCTCGAAGGCTGCGGTATCGGTGGCGTCGTAATGCACTAGCACGCCGGTCTCACCATCGACTACTACCTCGGGAATGCCGCCCACGTTGGAGGCAACAACGGCCGTGCCACAGGCCATTGCTTCCAAGTTCACGATGCCCAGCGGTTCGTAGATGGACGGGCAGACAAAAACATCGGCACCGGTGTAAATCTGCTGGACCTCGTTGCGCGGGAGCATATCCTTGACCCAGAAAATGCCATCGCGCTGGGCGCGCAACTCATCGACCAGTGCCTCGGTCTCGGCCGCGATTTCGGGCGTATCAGGGGCGCCGGCACACAAGACCAGCTGGATGTCTGGATCGAATTTCTGCGCCGCCTGCAGCAGGTGCTTTACGCCCTTTTGCCGGGTGATGCGTCCGACGAAGGCAGCGATGGGGCGCTGCTTATCGACGCCCAGCTTGTCCAAAACATCGCCCTCTCGCGGCTGCCATAGCTCGGTGTCGATGCCGTTGAGGACGACGTGGACCTTGGAGGCATCGATGCGCGGATAGGCATCGAGGATGGAGTCCTTCATACCGGCAGAGACGGCGATTACGGCATCGGCATATTCCATGGCGTTCTTTTCGGACCATGAGGAGATGTCATAGCCGCCGCCAAGCTGCTCGCGCTTCCAAGGGCGGTGCGGCTCGAGAGAGTGGGCGGTGACCACATGCGGAATATCATAAAGCCGGGCGGAGAGGTGGCCAGCAAGGCCCGTATACCACGTGTGGGAGTGGGCGATGTCGATATCGGAGGCGGCATCGGCCATGCGCAGCCCAGTGGACAAGGTCTGCAGCGCGCCGTTGGCACCCTCGAGTGCGGGATCTACGCCGTGGACAAAGACGTCTTTTTCTTCGCGCGGGGAGCCCATGCAGTGCACGGAGACATCGATGATATCGCGCATGAAACGGGTGAGCTCAGCTACGTGAACTCCGGCTCCGCCGTATATTTCCGGCGGGTATTCTTTGGAAAAGATTCCGGCTCTCATGCCCACCCAGAATACGTATCTCTGCTGTCATGTGCAGAATTCCGATATGGGGGTAAAAATGTGCAAAGTTCTGCTGCGGAATGTGGGATTTGCGGATAGGTTTGAAAACGTGAGAAGCCTGCCGAATGTCCTAGCCATTGTCCTCGCCGGCGGTGAGGGAAAGCGCCTTTTCCCCCTGACCGAAGACCGCGCCAAGCCCGCCGTACCCTTCGGTGGTTCCTACCGCCTCGTTGATTTCGTTTTGTCCAATCTGGTCAATGCCGGTTATCTCAAGATTGCGGTGCTGACCCAGTACAAGTCCCATTCTCTGGACCGCCACATTTCCCAGGCGTGGAACTTGGCGGGGCCGACCCCGCAGTATATTGCCTCGGTGCCCGCCCAGCAGCGCCGCGGCAAGCGCTGGTACAACGGCTCGGCAGATGCAATTGTGCAGTCGCTGAACCTCATCTATGACGAGAATCCGGATTATGTCATCGTCTTTGGTGCAGACCACGTATACCGCATGGATCCGGCACAGATGGTAGAAGAGCATATCGCCACCGGATTGGATTGTTCGGTGGCAGGTATTCGCGTACCGCGCTCGGAAGCGACGGCCTTTGGCTGCATCCAAGCCGATGGCATGGGCACGATTACGCAATTCGTGGAAAAGCCCGCGGACCCGCCGGCTACTCCGGATGATCCGAATATGAGCTATGCCTCGATGGGCAATTATGTCTTTACAGCGCAGGCGCTTATCGACGCCCTTTTGGAGGACGAAAAGAACGAGGACTCCGCCCACGATATGGGCGGTGATATTATCCCGTACTTTGTGGAGCGGGGACAGGCGCATGTGTACGATTTCATGGCCAATGAAGTGCCAGGGGCTACTGAGCGTGACCACGGCTACTGGCGCGACGTCGGCACCATCGATTCCTTCTACGAGGCGCACATGGACATGATTTCGGTGCACCCGATTTTCAACCTTTATAACCAGAATTGGCCGATCCACTCGACGGATGATTCCAATTTCCCACCGGCCAAGTTCGTGCAAAACGGCATCGCGCAGTCGTCGATGGTGGCCCCAGGCTGCATCGTCTCTGGCGGCACTGTGCGCAATTCAGTGCTGGCGTCCGATGTCCATGTGGCCGACGGAGCTACGGTCGAAGGATCAGTGATCCTGCCTGGCGTGCGTATCGGGCGCGGTGCAGTGGTGCGCCGCGCGATCCTAGATAAGAACGTCGTCGTTAGTGATGGCGCGATTATCGGAGTGGACCGCGAGCGTGATGAAGAGCGCTTTAAGGTTTCTGACGGCGGCGTGGTCGTCGTCGGCAAAAACCAAAAGGTCTAGAGCTTCGTCACGAGGGTGAGCCCGGAACCCAGCGGCAAGCGGGTTACGCTCGCCCCCTCGAGCTCGCGCAGGTACTCGTCTGCTTCGCGGGCGGCGGCGGTGTCGCGGTCGGTCCGGGAGGCGTCGGCAAGCGTGCCATCGAGCAAAGAATTAGCCAAGACTAGGGTGCCGCGCTGGTGCAGCAGTGGCCACGCGGCCTTGATGATGGCACGTAACTCGAGCGCGGCGACGTCGGCGTAGATGACCTGATAAGCATCGTTGGCGAGGCGACCCATGACCTCGAGCGGGCGCGATGGCAAAAAACGGCCGCGGGATGGCGCATAGCCGGCCTCGCGGAATGCGGTCTTGGCGCTGCGCTGGTGCTCCGCCTCGGGGTCGATGCAGGTCAAAATGCCGTTATCGGGCATGCCGGCGAGCACATAGAGGCCCGCTACATTGGCGGCCGGGGTAATGGCCACAGCTTGGGGACGCTCGGTGGAACCAGTGGAGGCGGCCGTCAGGGTGGTGAGCAGCTGGCCGGTGGATTCATCCGGGACTGGCAAGCCGTACTCTGCGGCGTGGTCGCGTGCGCCACTTAGGGCCGGGGATGCTTCGCTGGTGGTCTCGATATAAGAACGCAGTGCTTCGTATGCGGTATTAGTCACGTAATAAACCATAGGGAAAAGTGTCCGCCAATGTGGCAAAAACGCGCTTAGCCAGCAAGGTTGTGGTCGGTGGGGATAATGTGACGGGTTCACAGGATATTATCAGCACTATGGCTGGAGTTTCTGTGCTGAGTGTAGAAAGATGACATGCATGACAAAGATGAAGCGCGATGCCGAATCCCTTCAACCTGCAATCTCTGAGGCAGAGTTGACCGGTACCGCAGCATTCGATGCTGGCACGGGCGACATGCCCGCTTGGGGTGACCTCGTGGCCGAGCACGCCGATGGGGTCTACCGCTTGGCTTATCGCCTGTCTGGCAATCAGCATGACGCCGAGGACCTCACCCAGGAAACCTTCATGCGCGTCTTCCGCTCCTTGGACAAGTATCAAGCCGGAACGTTTGAAGGCTGGTTGCACCGTATTACCACTAACCTCTTTTTGGATATGGTGCGTCACCGTTCCAAGATCCGCATGGAGGCCCTGCCAGAGGATTATGAACGCGTTCCTGGTACGGATATGACCCCGGAGCAGGCTTATTCCGTGGCTAACCTGGATCCAGCTTTGCAGTCCGCGCTCGACGGGCTGGCTCCCGATTTCCGCGTGGCCGTGGTCCTGTGCGATGTCGTTGGGATGAGCTATGACGAGATTGCAGAGACCCTTGGTGTCAAGATGGGTACGGTGCGCTCGCGCATCCACCGCGGCCGTTCCCAGTTACGCGCGGCGCTAGAAAAAGAGGCGCAAACCAATGCGGAAACGCGCATGCTGCTGCGTACGCGCTAAACTTTAGAGAAACTGCATAGTCCCCGCTGCCGGCGGGGACTTTCCGCGTCAATGAAGGCCGAGCAACTAGTGGAGGAGGGATCGATGGACTCGCTGCGGGGACGCCGAACCTTGTCCACGCTGAGCGTGCACGGCGGATTTGATGCCGCCCAAGCCAAGGCTCGCGATAGGGCGAAGGCCAAGGCGCGGCGTAGCGATACCATCGGGCATTTGGGCCCAGAGGCGGTTGTTGCCTTTGTGGACGGTGAGATGGAGCCAAAATTTATGCACCGTGTGCGCATTCACCTGGTGCACTGCGCTGAATGCCGCGCGGATGTGCATCAGCAGCGTCGTGCCTCGGAATGGGTGCGCCACTGTGCGGAGTCCGCAACGGTCAAGGCGCCGCAGTCCTTGCTCGCGAAGCTCGCAGGCATTGCCTCGGAGGAGGTAACCCCGGGGCCCGATGCAGCAACGCCAGCGCACCGGCCCCAGCAGGACTTCTTGGACAAGGTGGAGATGGTGGTTCGCGCAATCAAGCACAATCAGCGCGGCTAAGAGCGAGGGACTAGTATTTAAGCGTGTTTTCTTCCATTGGTTGGCCCGAGATTTTCGTCATTGTGCTCTTGGGCATCATAGTCATCGGCCCAGAACGCATGCCTGAGGTGATTAAGGACGTGCGCGCAGCCATCTATGCGGCGCGGAAGGCCATCAATAATGCCAAGGCGGAGCTCAATGGGGAGATGGGCTCTATTAGCTCGGAATTTGATGATATCCGTGGCCCGCTTACCCAAGCCGCGCAGTGGACGCGTCTGGGGCCGAAGGGCGCAATCACCAAGGCGCTTTTTGACGGCGACGAATCCGCCTGGGATGACTTCAATCCCCAGAAGATGGCAGAAGATATTAAGAGCAATACCGCTCCCAAGGAGCCGGAACAGCAGAAACCGCAACAGCGCCCAAGCTTCGACTATTCCCAGGTTTATGCCGAGCAGCCGCAGCAGCCACAGCCACAGCCGCAGCAGCGCGCCGCAGCTTCGCAACCGCAATCGACGGAGCAGCCCGCGACCGAAAAGAAACCGCCGCGCGGTGGGGAAGAATCCACCGGCGGCGGCATGTGGGAAGATGTAACCTAGGGGCTAGTTCACGCCCAAGTTCAGGTTTTTGCCCACTAGGGAATCGGAGCGGATGGCCAGTTTATCGGCCACCGCCTGGATCTGTTGGGCGGCGGGGGACTCGGGGGCGTCTATAACGATCGGCGTGCCGGCATCGCCACCGCTGCGTAGGGTGGGATCCAGAGGCACCGAAGCCAGCAGTGGAACCTCATGGCCAAGAATGACGCCGAGGCGATCGGCCACAATCTGTCCGCCGCCGGTACCAAAGACATCCATGGTGGAACCATCCGGCATGACCATAGCGCCCATATTCTCAATCACACCGGCCACGCGCTGGCGCGTCTGCTGGGAGATGGACCCGGCACGCTCTGCCACCTCGGCAGCTGCGGCTTGCGGGGTGGTAACGATGAGCAACTCCGCATTAGGAATGAGCTGGGCCACGGATAGGGCGATATCGCCAGTGCCTGGAGGCAGATCCAGCAGGAGAACGTCTAGGTCACCCCAGAAAACGTCGGCCAAGAACTGCTGCAATGCACGGTGGAGCATAGGTCCGCGCCAGACCACAGGGGCGTTGCCTTCGACGAATTGCCCGATGGAGATGTGCTTAATGCCATGGGAAATCGGGGGCAAAAGCATCTCATCATCGAGAACGGTCGGGCCATCGGTGCAGCCCAGCAGATTAGGAACAGAGTGGCCGTAAATATCGGCATCGACGATGCCGACTTTAAGCCCCTTGTGCACCAGCGCTGCGGCGAGATTTACCGTCATCGAGGACTTGCCGACGCCGCCCTTGCCAGAAGCCACCGCAAAGACTCGCGTGGTGGATTCTGGCTTGGCAAACGGGATTTCCGGCTCAGCTTGGCCGCCACGGAGCTTCTTTTTCAACTCTCGTCGCTGCTCATCACTCATGGCTTCCATCGTCACGGTGACGTTTCCTACGCCCTCAATATCCTCTACTGCTGCGCGAGTATTGGACTCGATGGTGGACTTCATGGGGCAGCCGGCGATGGTGAGGTAAATTTCTACGGCTACATCGTTTCCGGTGACAGAAACTGATTTCACCATGTTGAGCTCGGTGATGGGGCGCCCGATTTCGGGATCTTCAACGCGGGAAAGTGCCTCGCGTACGGCGGATTCAGTAATAACGCTAGACATAACCCTTGCCATCTTAGTCGGGCCGCAACAGGAGGTAAACACGCCCTCGGTGTAGAATCATCTAGACGCTCGAGCGCCGCCTAACTGAAGGAGAATAGTATCGCCATGCGCAGCTGTGCCCGCCCTGCCCACGCCATTGCTGGCGTGGTGCTCTCTGCCATGCTGCTTACCGGCTGCTCCTCCCAGTTTGATGGAGATCCTTATGCGGATAATGCTAAGCGTGCGCCCGTTGGCATCATGGTAGATGCTGGTGAGACCGACCAAGTAGTGCTGGCGGAGATCTTTCGCCAAGAGCTGATCAGTCAGGGGCGTGAGGCCTCCCTTGTTAGGGAGGATATTTTCCAAGAGTCTAAGTCCGGTCGCTATTTGAACCCTAATGGTAATTTTTATGTCGGCTGCACGGGGGCTTTTCTCAGCGTTCTCAATCCCGGTGAGGCGCGGGAAGTCTCCAAGGACTACAGAAAAGCTCAGCACTCCTCCCAACCAGGCGGTGAGGACTACCTAGCGCGTACTCACATCGCTTTAATGTCTGCACTTCCAGGCGACCTAGCCGCGGTGGAACCATCCAGCGCCACTGGCTGTGAGGACGCGGAGCCAAAGCTCCCCGAGAATTTTGTGGCGCTCTACCAGGATGATCTCTTGGACCGCGAGGAACGCCAATCTATAGCTTCATTGACGAAGTTCATCACGCGAAAAGACATCTCTGAATTGGCGCAAGAAGCAGAGCAAAAAGGCGACGTGGCAAAAGTGGTTCGCACGTGGCTGCACGGCTCCGGCACGAAAATGCTCGATGAGGAAGGCGACTCAGATTCTTCCGGTGGGTCTGATCTCACCGGAGGCTCCAAATAGTTTTTCTTTGGCGGGTAGGCGGAAGTTTCCAGGCGTCGACAACTCGGAAACCACCAAGTCAAGTAAAACCAACGGGCCCGACAGCTCGTGGTTATCTGAACGGCGCCCAAAGCCTTCAAGCTTGACGTAGATGCCAATTCCCGAACAATTCAGCAGGTCCGATCAACGGTGCTGTTGCGAACGCGGTCGGCCATAGCACAGCAATACCCTCACTCCCTCCCTTCGCGCTCACCGGCAGCGCACCTTTCTCGCAGCGGTCACTCCCCGTGAGCGCGAAAGGAGTGAAGTGTGGGCTAAGAACGTGAGAGGCAAGGAGAGTCGAGTCAGAAGAAAGCTCTAGTTGAGAAGCGAGCCGAGTCCGTAGTTCCTGAGGAACGGGCGGATTTTAGTGGTCGTGGAAACACTTCCTATGTTTCGGTTGAGTTTATCAGTGCGGCCATTTTCTCGGCTGGTGTTTGAAAGCCCAGGGTTTTGCGGGGACGGCGGTTGAGTTGCATGGCGACGAATTCTAGGTCCGCTGCACTATGGAGGCTTAGGTCTGTTCCTTTAGGGAAGTACTGCCGTAGTAGTCCATTGGTGTTTTCATTGGTGCCTCGCTGCCACGGCGAACCAGGATCGCAGAAAAACACGGGACAGTTTGTAGCTACAGAAAAGGCCTTATGGCAGGCCATTTCACTTCCCTGATCCCAGGTAAGTGATCCTTTGAGATGATCTGGCAAGGTAGCAATCGCTTTAGTAAGTGCTGCATTTACTTCGGTAGCACTATGCCCATTAGGTAAATGCAGCAAGATGACATAGCGCGTGGTTCGCTCTACTAGCGTTCCAATTGCGGACTTATTACCCGCGCCTAGAATGAGGTCGCCTTCCCAATGACCTGGTACTGCCCGGTCGTCTA